>NZ_JBHXNW010000116.1:0-21076 GCF_042717365.1 Streptomyces sp. NPDC058534 | reverse complement strand
CCCGACCCCCCAAAACCCCCGCCCCATAACCCAAAAACACCCACCCAACCAAAAACCCCCCCCCCCAACACAAACCACCCCATAAAGCACACAAACCCCCCCCCCCCCCCCCGGCTGGGGCTCCGCCGAGCCCGGCGCCTACCGAGACCTCATGCCGCAGCGCACCGAGAAGCTGTCCTGGCTCAACCCGAGAACCCTGTGGGCCGCCCGCAACGGCGTGCTGGCCTCCTGGTTCGGGGACCCGACGGGCCGCACCCGGGACCGCTGGGTGGCGCAGCGGACGGCGGCCGGGGCGCCTGCCGACAAGGTGATCCGGCGGACGGACCCGGACCGGTTCTCGTTCCTGGTCATCGGCGACACCGGAGAGGGCGACGACCCCCAGTACGCCGTCGTGCCCGGCCTGCTGAAGGCCGGTCAGGACACCCGGTTCGCCGTCCTCGCCAGCGACGTGATCTACCCGGTGGGCAGTGCCGACGACTACGGGACGAAGTTCTTCCGCCCGTACCGCGACTACCCGGCGCCGGTCTACGCGATACCGGGCAACCACGACTGGTACGAGGACCTGGGCGGCTTCATGCGGGTCTTCTGCGACGACGCCCCGCCCCCGCCGCCCGCGCCGCGCCCCCGGCCGTTCACCCCCGCGTGGCTGCGGTCCCTGCTGTGGCACCGGGCCGACCCGGACGACGGCCGGCACCTGGACGAGGCGCGCAAGCTGCGGTCCGCGCCGGCGCAGCAGGCCGACCAGCCCGGGCCGTACTGGGCGATCGACGCCGGACCGGTGCGGATCATCGGCATCGACACGGGGCTGCTCGGCACGGTCGACGCCGCGCAGGGCGCCTGGCTGCGCGAGGTGTCCGCGGGGCCCCGGCCGAAGATCCTGGTGACCGGCTCGCCGCTCTACGTCGACGGCGAGCGCCGGCCCTGTGCCATCGAGGGCGGCGGCACGGTCGACGACATCGTCCGCGACCCGGCCCGCCACTTCGTCGCGGCGATAGGCGGCGACATCCACAACTACCAGCGCTATCCGGTCGACGTGGACGGCCGCACGATCCAGTACGTCGTGGCGGGCGGCGGTGGCGCGTTCATGCACGCCACCCACACCATCCCGCGCGTCTCGGCGGGCGGTGTCACCGAGGACGACTTCCGCTCCTATCCGCTGCGCGGCGACTCGCTCGCCTTCTACAGCGCGCTGTACGGGCGCCGGCTGCGGATGCGCCGCTTCTTCACGCTGACGGAGGCCGAGGCGACGGCCGTGATCGCCGAACGCCTCGGCATCCGCACGGGCCGCGCCCCGGGTGACGGAGCGCGGGTCACCCGGCGCACCCGGCTGGTCGCCGGGCTGCTCGGCACGGCACGGCGGCCGGAGCACAGGAAGCGGTTCCGGCTGCCCGTGCGCAAGGTCTACACGCAGGTGTTCTCACCGGGTTCGGCGACCTACAGCCCGCCGTTCTTCAAGTGCTTCCTGCGCCTGGACGTCTCCCCGGAGGCGGTGCGGCTGCGCTGCCACGCCGCCACCGGCAACCGGGCGCAGGAGCTGGACCCGCCGGTGGAGGACGAGGTGACGATCCCGCTCACCTGACGCCGACGTCACCAGCGGCCCGGTTCGCTGCCGGTGAGGGGTTCGGACGGGGTGCCGTCGACCCCGGCGGGCACGTCGCCGGCGAGCATCACGCGGTGCATGGTCCTGGGGTGGTCGAGGTGGGCGTTGTCGCTGGGGGCGAGGTGGATGGTGGCCCGGTTGTCCCAGAAGGCGACGCTGCCCGGCTCCCAGCGGAAGCGGACCGTGTACTCGGGGCGGGTGGCCTGCTCCAGGAGCAGGTCCAGGAGGGCGGCGCTCTCGGGCCGGGAGAGTCCGGTGATCTGCTCGACGTAGTAGCCGTTGACGAACAGCACCCGCTCACCCGTCTCCGGATGGACGCGGACCAGCGGGTGCACGGTCGCCGTCTGGTGGTCCAGCAGGTGCCGGACATAGGCGTCGTCGCCGGGCCGGGGCTGGTAGCCGACGCCGAGGCGGTGTTCGGCGCGCAGGGTGTCGACGAAGGCGCGCATCGGGGCGGACAGTCCGGCGTAGGCGGCGGCGAGGTTCGCCCAGGTGGTGTCGCCGCCGTACGGCGGTACCGTCTCGGCCCGCAGGATCGTGGCGGCCGGCGGGTCGACGCGGGCGCCGTGGTCGCAGTGCCAGCCGCGCAGCAGCGTGTGGCGCCGGCGGCGCAGCCACTCGTCGTGCTCCATTCCGAACCGTCCGCCCAGCTCCAGCCGGTCGGCGGTGGTCTCGATCTCCGGGAAACCGGACGGTGACGCCTTGCCGCGCCGGGGCAGGACGACCGGCTCGCCGAAGAGGCGCGCGAACGCGACATGGCCCGCGTGGTCGAGGCGCTGGTCCCGGAAGAACACCACCTTCCAGCGCAGCACCGCCGCCCGGACCGCCGCGACCTGCGCCGCGTCGAGGCCGGCCGCCAGGTCGACGCCGTGGATCTCGGCGCCGATGTGCCCGGCGGCGGGTTTCACCTCGACTTCCCGGGCCCCCGTCGCCGTGCGGCCCGCCGCTGTCCTGTCCGTCGTCATGCGTGCTCCGTTGGTCGGTGTGGTCCGTCCGTTCCGGCTCCGGCACCGATCGTGGCAGACCCCCTCGCGCCCCGTCCGGTTGATCACCGGTCCCCCGGTGGGCGAGGCTGGACGGGCGGCACACCGCCGCGCACAGTCGAGGGAAGGTCCCACGGTGATCAGCATCCCGGCGCACACGCTCAACGACGGCACCACGCTCCCCGCACTGGGCCTCGGCACCTGGCCGATGAAGGACGACGAGGCCGAGCGGGCGGTCCGTACGGCCCTGGAGACGGGGTACCGGCTGATCGACACGGCGACGAACTACCGCAACGAGACCGGCGTCGGCCGCGGGGTGGCCGCCGGCGGGGTCCCCCGCGAGGAGATCGTCGTGACGACCAAGCTGCCCGGCCGGCACCACGGCTACGAGGAGACGCTCGCCTCGTTCGAGGAGTCCCGGGCCCGGCTCGGCCTGGAGTACGTCGACCTGTACCTGATCCACTGGCCGCTGCCGCGCGTGGACAAGTACGCCGACTCCTGGAAGGCCATGATCAAGCTGCGCGAGGACGGCCTTGTGCGCTCGGTGGGCGTCTCCAACTTCACCGCGGAGCACATCGAGCGGCTGGAGAAGGAGACGGGTGTCCTGCCGTCCGTCAACCAGATCGAGCTGCACCCGCTGTTCCCGCAGGACGAGCTGCGCGACTTCCACGAGCGCAAGGGAATCCGCACCGAGAGCTGGAGCCCGCTGGGCCGCGGCAGCGACCTGCTGGACGACCCCGCCGTCGCCGCGGTCGCCGACGCGCACGGGGTGACCCCGGCCCAGGCGGTCCTGCGCTGGCACACCCAGCTGGGCGCGGTGCCCATCCCGAAGTCGGGCGACCCGGCGCGGCAGCGGGCGAACCTCGACGTCTTCGGCTTCGAACTGGACGCGGAACAGATGCGCGCCGTGGCCGACCGGGCGCACCGGCGGATCGGCGGCGACCCGGAGGTGCACGAGGAGTTCTGACGGGGGTACCCGGTCCCGGTCGGCGACGGTCTCCCGGGAAGGAGCGGCAGGTGGGCGACGCGAACGGGCTGCGGGACTACCGCGGCAAACGGGACTTCGGCCGGACCGGTGAGCCCTCGGGGCGCGGAGCGGCCGCCGGGGAGGGGCGGCCCCGCTTCGTGGTGCAGATCCACGACGCGAGCACCCTGCACTTCGACTTCCGACTGCAGGTGGGCGACGTACTGAAGTCCTGGTCGGTGCCGAAGGGCCCGCCGGCGGATCCGAGCGACAAGCGGCTCGCGGTGCCGACCGAGGACCATCCGCTGGAGTACGAGGAGTTCGAGGGCGTGATCCCGGCGGGCGAGTACGGGGGCGGCACGGTCATCGTGTGGGACCGCGGCGACTACGAGCCGCTGAGCCACGACCGGTGGGGCCGGCCCGTCGACTTCGCCGAGTCGCTCGCGCACGGCCACGCCAGGTTCCGGCTGCACGGCACGAAACTGCGCGGGGAGTACGCGCTGACCCGGTTCCGCGGCGGGCCGGACGGCGCCGCCGACGACGGGGAGGCGGCGTGGCTGCTGGTGCGGACAGCCGGCGGCGGGCCCGGGCACGCTGCCCCGGACCCCCGGCGGGCCCGGTCCGCGCGCACCGGGCGCACGCTCGCCCGGGTCGCGGCGGAGGACGGGGAGGAGTAGCGGACGCCGGTCCGCCGGGCGGGTCACCGCGCGGGCAGTGGCTGTTCGGCCCAGATGGTCTTGCCGGTGTCCGTCTGCCGGCTGCCCCAGCGCTGGGTGAGCTGGGCGACCAGCAGCAGGCCCCGGCCGCCCTCGTCGTAGGCGTGGGCCCGGCGCAGGTGGGGTGAGGTGGAACTGGCGTCGGAGACCTCACAGATGAGCGCGGTGTGGCGGATGAGGCGCAGTTGGATGGGCGGTTCGCCGTGCCGGATGGCGTTGGTGACCAGTTCGCTGACGACGAGTTCGGTGACGAAGGCCGTCTCGTCCAGCCCCCACACCGCCAGCTGTTCCATGACGGACCGCCTGGTCGCCGCCACGTGGGCGGGGTCGGGATGGACGTCCCACATGCGGATCCGGTCCTCGCCCAGGGCCCGGGTGCGGGCCAGCAGCAGCGCGACGTCGTCGGCGGGCTCCTCCGGCAGCACGGCCTTGAGCACGCCGTCGCACAGGGCGTCGAGCGAGCCCGCGGGCGCGGTCAGCGCACGGCACAGTTCCGCCGTGGCGTGGTCGACGTCGCGGTCGCGTTCGCGGTCCTCGACCAGGCCGTCGGTGTAGAGGGCGACGACGGAGCCCTCGGGCAGTTCCAGCTCGGTCGCCTCGAAGGGCAGTCCGCCGACGCCGAGCGGCGGGCCGGCGCTCACGGAGACGAGCCGCGCGGTGCCGTCGGGCAGCAGGATCGCGGGCGCGGGATGGCCGGCCGCCGCGAGGGCCAGGCGACGGGAGACGGGGTCGTAGACGGCGTAGAGGCAGGTGGCGCCCAGTTCGGCGACCTCGCCGCCGTCGCCGTCGTCCGTCTCGCCGACGGCCGCGAGGTGGGTGACGAGGTCGTCCAGGTGGGTGAGGAGTTCGTCGGGCGGCAGGTCGACGTCGGCGAGGGTGCGGACCGCGGTGCACAGACGGCCCATGGTCGCCGTGGACGGGATGCCGTGGCCCACGACGTCGCCGACGACGAGGGCGACGCGGGTGCCGGACAGCGGGATCACGTCGAACCAGTCGCCGCCGATGCCGGCCGCCGACGCGGTGGGGAGATAGCGGTGGGCCACCTCGACCGCCGCCTGGCCGGGCAGGCCCCTGGGCAGCAGGCTGCGCTGGATCGCCAGGGCGGTGGAGCGTTCGCGGGCGAAGCGGCGGGCGTTGTCCACGGAGACGGCGGCCCGGCCGACCAGTTCCTCGGCCAGTACGGCGTCCTCGGTGGCGTACGGCTGCCTGGGCGTGGTCCGGGCGGCGACCGCCACGCCCAGTGTGGTGCCGCGGGCCCGCAGCGGGACGGACAGGAGCGAGCAGACGGCTTCGCGGAACGGCTGGTTGTGCGGCGCCTCGGCCGCGCGCGTCCGCATCCAGCGGTCGAAGTCGGGGTCGCCGGGTCCGCTGAGGACGACGCGGCCCTCCCGCATCGCCCGGGCGGGCGGGGCGTAGGGCGGGTAGACCTGGTTTCCGCCCAGGTGCACGGCGGGGGTGGGGAAGCCCTCGGTCGCGGCGGCGTGGGCCACCCGGCGCAGTTCACCGTCCTCGGTGGGCACCGCGAGGGGCTCGTCGGTGCCGAGGGTCCAGTCGAGCAGGTCGACGGTGGCGAAGCCGGCGAACCGCGGCACGAGCAGGCCGACGAGTTCCTCGGCGGTGCGCACGACGTCGAGGGTGCTGCCGACCGCGCCGGCCGCGTTCAGCAGGGCCAGCCGCTCCCGCGCCCGGTGCTGTTCGGTGCTCTCCAGCGCGGCCACGGCGACGGCGGTGAGCGCGCCGGACGCGTCGTGGACCGGCCAGATCTCGACGGTCCAGGCGTGCGGGCGGGTGCCGGCGGGGGCCTGCGAGTAGGTCTCGTACTGGACGGGCCGGCCGCGCTCGGCGGCGAGCCGCAGATGGTGCAGGAAGGTCCCCCGGCCGGTCTCGGTCCGGGCCAGCGTCTCGGGGAGGCTGCGGCCGATCAGTTCCTCGGCGGGGCGGCCCATCATGTGGCACGTGGTGTCGTTGACGTGCAGGAAGCGCAGGTCGCGGTCGAGGACGGCCATCGACAGGGACGCCTGCTGGACGGCCTCGTCGATCAGGCCGTGCCCCGGGCCTTCGGGGGCGGCGGTCACGGCGTGGCCGAGCGGTTCGCCGTCGGCGCCAAGGAGCGGCCAGGACCGCAGCCGCAGGAGCACCGTGCCGCCGTCCCGGTGCCGGATCACGGCGGTGCCGGACAGGGGGCCGGAGGGCACGTCCCGCGCGAGCAGTTCCCGCGCGGCGCGTCCCACGACCTCTTCGGCCCGGTACCCGGTGAGCCGCCGCGCGCCGTCGCTCCACCCCGTCACCCTTCCGCGGGCGTCGACGATCATCGCGGCGGAGACTTCCTCCATGCCGTCCAGGATCATCCCTGGACGAAGCGGTATCAACCGGGACGGGGTGTGACCGGCCCCGTCAGGCCCCGTGCGCCCGGAGGGCGGCCAGGGCGCGGTCGGCGTGCGTGTTCATCCTGATCTCGCTGCGCACGACCTCCAGCAGGGTGCGGTCCCGGCCGATCACGAAGGTGACCCGCTTGGTCGGGGCCATGCTGAACCCCCGTTTCACCCCGAACAGCTCACGGACCGCGCCGTCGGTGTCGGAGAGCAGCGGCATGCCGAGGGTGTGGCGTCCGGTGAACTCCTGCTGCTTCTCCATGGTGTCGCCGCTGACGCCGACGGGGCGGGCGCCGACGGCCGCGAACTCGGCGGCGAGGTCGCGGAAGTGACAGGCCTCCGCGGTGCAGCCGGTGGTCAGGGCGGCGGGGTAGAAGAACAGCACGACCGGGCCGTCGGCGAGCAGCTCGGACAGGCGGCGCGGGGTGCCGGTCTCGTCGGGCAGGGTGAAGTCCTCGACGGTGTCGCCGACGGCGGGCGTACGGCTCATGACCGGCCCTCGCTGCCCTTGGCGACGCTGCGGGCCCACAGCACCAGGGGCACCTGCACGGGCAGTCTGCCGTAGGCGGCGGCCCTCAGGGGCGTGGGGCGGTGCCGCCAGTCCCAGGCCATCTTGGCGTTGGCGGGGAACACCCCGACGAAGAAGGCGGCCGCGGTCAGCGCGGCCGCCTTGCGGGTGCGCGGCAGGGCGACACCGGCGGCCAGCGCGAGTTCGGCGACGCCGCTGGCGTACGTCCACGCCCGGGGCGAGCCGGGCAGGGAGCGCGGCACGATCGCGTCGAAGGTGCGGGGCTGGGCGAAATGGGCGACGCCCGCGGTGGCCAGTAGGCCGGCGAGCAGCAGGGGTGAGCGTTCGGACCGGGACACGGTTCCTCCTCTGGGGGCCTGCCGCGCGATATTACTCGACGGTAAGGACCGGTGGCGACCGGCTCAGGCACGGCGGTTGTGAGCGCCGGGTGTGCAGCCGAACGAACGGCGGAAGACCTCGATGAACGCGCTGGCCGAGGACCAGCCGCAGCGGTGGGCGACGGTGGTCACGGGGAGGTCGTCGGCGAGCGAGAACGCGTTCAAGGTGGTCATGGCCGTCGGTGTCGGCGCTGCCCTGCTGGCCTTCGCCATCGCGTCCTTCATTCCCCGGCACCGTCCCGCCGGCTCGGTGGCGCACACGTCACCGGGCGACGGTATCGAGGCGCGGGCCGCCTCCGCCCACTGACGGCGACGGCGACGGCCCCTCCCCGGGACCGGCGCCGTTCAGGCGAACCTGGCGGGCGACGCGCGTGACGACGGCCCGGCGCGTCGAGAACTGACCCGTGGAGCTGCCGCAGATCCCGCCCATGCTCGCCACCCCCGGCGTCCTGCCGCCCGCCGCGCTGGACTCGCGCTGGGCCTACGAGACGAAGCAGGACGGCCAGCGCGTGGTGGTCTACCTGCCCGGCGACGCCACGGTGCTGTTGCGCGCCCGCTCCGGCCAGGACATCACCGCCGCCTATCCCGAACTGGCACCGCTCGCCACCGCCCTCGGCGCCATCCCGGCGGTCCTGGACGGCGAGGTGCTGGCGCTGGACGAACAGGGCCGCGCCGACTTCCAGTTGCTCCAGTCCCGGATGGGCCTCGCGCACGCCCCGGCCAGGGCGGCCCACCGGGCGGCGAGGGTCCCGGTCCACCTGGTGCTGTTCGACGCGCTGCACCTGGCGGGCAAGTCCCTGCTGCGCCTGCCCTACACCGGCCGCCGCGAGCGGCTGACGGACCTCGGCCTCGCCGGTCCTGCCTGGTCCACCCCCGCCGCGCTGGTCGGCCACGGCGCACAGGCGCTGCGCGCCACCCGCGAGCACGGCCTGGAGGGACTGGTGTGCAAGCGGCTGGACTCGGTGTACGAACCGGGGGTCCGCTCCCGTTCCTGGATCAAGATCCGGAACATGCGCAGCGAGGACGTCGTGGTCGGCGGCTGGCTGCCCGGCAAGGGACACATCACGGGCCTGCCCGGCGCCCTCCTGGTCGGCCAGCGCGCCGAGGGGCGGCTGCGCTATGTCGGCGGCGTCGGCACCGGCTGGAGCGCGGCCGAGCGTGCCGAACTGGCGGCGCTGCTCGGGGCGGCGGCGACGGACGTCTGCCCCTTCGATCCGGTACCGGCGGTGCCGGGAGCGCGCTGGGTGGTCCCCCGGCTGGTCGGCGAGGTCCGCTACAGCACCCGCACCCGGGAGGGCATGCTGCGCCAGCCCTCCTGGCTCAGGCTCCGCCCGGACCTGGCGCCCGAGGAGTCGGCGGCCGACATTCCGGACGACCCGGGGTGAACGTGTGACGGCGCGTCATTCATTGGGCCGCCCTTCATCGCGGTGACGCCCGGGCGCCCTTGGCGTGGGAGGGAAAGACGGGACCCTGAACCGTTCCTATTCAGTGAGCAGGAGTGAGTCCTGGACCCACTCTGGCTCACTGCGGACATCCCGAACGGTGTTGGGTGTCCTGGTCGCCCGCGTTCGCTCCGTGTCCGGTGGCACGGATCGTGTCCGTGGTCCGGGAATACGGGGGCGGGGTCCCTCACGCCCAGAGCCTTCCGGTGGGGCCTGGACGGTCCGATGCCCGCATCCATCGCTCTGGTGGGTGCGGGGCGGTGCCGCCCGACGCCGGACCGGATAGCCCTGGGCGCGTCGTCCGATCGCGATGCTTGCCGCATCGTGACGGGTCGTCCTACGGATTGAGCTGGTGAGGGGCTTCTGCCAGTGCTGGGCACCCCAGCGGGAGGTGTACGCGGGGTCGACGGCGATGACCGTGATGCCGGTGGCGTCAGCCATGGAGGTCAGGCGGGCGCGGAGCCGGCCGGTGGGCATGCCGGAGATCAGCTGCCGGAAACGCTTCCTGCCGCCGTGTTTCTCGCGGGTCTTCTCGGCGGTGAAGTCGAGGTCCTCGACGGCGATGGCCTGCACGCCGCAGGAGGTGGCCCAGTGCAGGAGCCGGGTCAGGGCGTGGCGGACCTGCGCGTCGCGGTGGTCGGCGGAGCCGGTCAGGTCGTAGGAGAAGCGGCGCGGACTCCCGACCGGGTTGCCGTGGGTGTCCAGGCGCCAGGCGGCGAGATGGTCGGCGTTCATGTCGACCCCGATCACCCCCTGCGCCAGCGCCGCGCCCAGAGGGATCGTGCGGGTGACAGGCTTCTGCCAGGACGCCGTCACATACCAGCGGCCGCGGGCCGGGTCGTGGTGGATGCGGTAGGCGACGGCCCGGTTCGCCGCGACGCGGTCGGCCCATTCCTGCCCCCGGTGCGCGAACCGGATCCGGCCGGTGAGGACGTACCGGCCGTGCGGCGCGTTGGCCAGCCCTGCGAGTGGGGCGGGGAGTCTGATGCTGACCTCACCGTCCGGCGTGATGCGGATGGTCTCGTTCCCGAACCGTTTCCCGGACTCCCCGTCCGCCTGCACAAACCACCGCGCGGCTTCCCACCGTTCACGCCACCGCACCTCGGTGAGCCCGGCGGCGGTCAGGTGGTGCCGCGCGCGGGCCAGCCGCCTGCCGCCCCTCACCACGCGCACCCTGCCCGCCGCCCAGTTGGCGCGCTCCCGAACCAGCCGGTCCTCCAGCACGCGCAGTCGGCGGGCCTTGGCGTGCCACTCCCGCCTGCTGCGGTAACCACCCGGAGCCCGCCTGCTGCCCTTCTGCCCGACGGGCAGCGACAACCGGTGGCGGAGGGTGCGTACTCCCGCCTCCAGCGACTGGATGTGGGCGAGAGCACTACGGCGGGCCAGCGCCCACTGGTCGTGCGTCGCCTTGGTGATCGCTCCCGCCCACCGGGCCGACGATTCGGGCGTCAGCTCCCGCTTGCGCACCGCCCACGCCCCGGCATCATGCCCCAGCCCGTCACGGCAGCGCGCTTTCAGATCGCGGGAGGCCAGCACGCCCAGATGCGCGCCCACCCGCCGCAACACCTCCACGTCAGCAGCGGTGAGCTGCTTGAGCCGGGTACGGACCGCCACCCCAGACGGGCCCAGCGCGACAAACGGCGCCGCAAGCTCCCGTAGACCCCCCACCCCACACCCCCGATCAGCCGTGACGACTCGCCCACCCCACCCAACGACGACCACCCGCCAGAGGTCACGCATGCGACGGACAGACTCCCGTTCGCACCCGGACACCGAGCCCTCCGACCCTGCCGTACTCACCCATGCACGCCAGAGCACACTCATGCGGAGTCAAAGACCAGCAGTTCCCAACCCCCCTTCCCCCCACAGCCGTTGGGCTGCGCCCAGCAGAGGAGAACGCGATGCCCTCGCGTACCGCCACCCCCCGCCGCCTGAGATGGCTCACCGCACCGCTCGGTGCCCTCGCCCTCGTCGTCGCCTTCCCCGCGAGCGCGTTCGCCGCCCCGCCGCCGGGACTGCCCGGCAACGCGGACGGCCTGGAGCAGACGTACCAGCCGGCCTACGACTACGACACCGACGGCTGCTATCCCACGCCGGCCATCGGCGCCGACGGCACGGTCAACGGCGGGCTCAAGCCGACCGGCGCGCTCAACGGCAACTGCCGGGACGCCGCCGACCTGGACAACACCAACGGCTACTCGCGGGCGAAGTGCGACAACGGGTGGTGCGCCTACATGTACGGCCTGTACTTCGAGAAGGACCAGGCGCTGCCCGGCAGCAGTCTCGGCGGCCACCGGCACGACTGGGAGCACGTGGTGGTGTGGGTGCGGGACGGCGCGGTGCGGTACGTCTCGACCTCCAACCACGGCTCGTTCAGCGTGCACGCGCGTTCGGCGGTCCGCTTCGACGGCACCCACCCGAAGATCGTCTACCACAAGGACGGCATCAGCACCCACTGCTTCCGCCTGGCGACCCCGGGCGACGAGCCGCCGGAGAACCACAAGGGCGGCTGGCAGTACCCGGCGCTGGTGGGCTGGAACGGCTATCCGGCGGGTGTGCGCGACAAGTTGGCCTCCCACGACTTCGGCAGCGCCCACTTCGGCCTGAAGGACGGCAGCTTCGCCTCCCACCTGGCGGCTGCCAAGCCCGCCGGCATCCCCTTCGACCCGAACGCCTGAGAGGCGGACGCCCGAGCGGGACGCCCGGGGAGACGGACGACAACCGGCCGGTCGGGCGAACCACGCGACCTGGGCACCCCGGTGAGCACTATCGTGTCCGCATGTCCGACCCCGAACTGATCCGTATCGTCTCGCGCGACTCCCCCATGGCCCTCGCTCAGGTCGAGCGCGTCCGGGGGGAGCTGGCGGCCCTCCACCCCGGTGTGCGCACCGAGGTCGTACCGGTGAAGACCACCGGCGACAAGTGGCTCGGCGACCTGTCGCTGGTGGAGGGCAAGGGCGCGTTCACCAAGGAGGTGGACGCCGCCCTGCTGTCGGGCGAGGCCGATCTCGCCGTGCACTGCGTCAAGGACGTGCCCGCCGACCGGCCGCTGCCCGCCGGCACGGTGTTCGCCGCCTTCCTGGAGCGCGACGACATCAGGGACGCCCTCGTCCACCCGGAGGGGCTCACCCTGGACGAACTGCCGGCCGGGACCCGCGTCGGCACCTCCTCGGTGCGCCGCGTCGCGCAGCTGGCCGCCACCCACCCGAACCTGCGGTGCGTGCCGTTCCGGGGCAACGCCAACCGGCGGCTGGCGAAACTGGCCGCCGGTGAGGCGGACGCGCTGCTGCTCGCGGTCTCCGGCCTGGAGCGCATCGGCCGCCGGGACGTGATCAGCGAGGTCCTCTCCCCCGAGACGATGATGCCGCCGATCGGCGCGGGTGTCCTCGCCCTCCAGTGCCGCGAGGACGACACCGCGCTGATCGACGCGGTCAGCGGCCTCGGCCATCCGCGGACGCACCGGGAGGCGACGGCGGAGCGCATGTTCCTGCACGTTCTCCAGGGGCACTGCAACAGCCCGATCGCCGGGTACGCCCGCGTGGACCGGAGCGGGGAACTCTCGCTGCGGGCCTGTGTGTTCACCCCGGACGGCAAGACGCGGCTGAACGCCCACGAGTGGGCCGGCCGGCTCGACCCGGCCACCCTGGGCACCTCGGTCGCCGTGGCCCTGCTGCGTCAGGGCGCCCGCGAGATCATCGACGGCATCGCGCACTGAGGCGCCGCGGCCCGGCCGCTGCCACCCCGGCGGATCAGGCGGAGCCCTCCTCCGCCTGCCCCCGCAGGAAGGCGCTCACCTGGTGCGCGAGCCCCTCGTCCCGCACCGCGCCCGGGGCCGCCCCGGCGGCTGTGTCGGGCAGTCCGAGGCCGCCGCTCCACAGCCGGCGGTCGGCCCACTCCTCGTCCACCCGCAGCTGGACCTGGACGTCCACCTGCCCCAGGCTCGGCTCCGGGCCGGCCGCGTAGAGCACGGCGGTGGCCCGGCGCAGCGGGTAGACGTCGAAGCCCTCGATGAACTGGGAGTTGCGCCAGTCGAGGAAGGCGCTCTCACCGTCGGGGCCGATCCGCACGTCGATCTGGCCGTCCTCCAGGTGGATGCCGAGGTGCCCGGTGCCCCGGTTCTCGACGGTCACCCGGACACAGAAGTACGTCAGCCCCTCGGCGGCGTCGTCGCGCCCACGCGGCGGCTCGGCCGGCTCAAGACGGTGGACGCGGACCCGCAGGCCGGCGTGCTCGTCGTACTCCTGCCAGTCCCCGACCACGTTCGGCTCGTACACGGTGCCCCTCTCGACCTCTCGACGCTGCTTCCTATCTGGGCGCTCAGTGCACTGTCAAATGAGTGGAATGCGCTGTGGCCAGGGACTTCGTGCCCTTTGACCGGTGATCAAGCGCTGCCCAGGAACGATCCGCCGACGCCCGCGCCGGACGATCACGGGGAGCGTGCCGCACATCACTTCCGGCCCGTCCGCCGTGTCGATCACCGGCCCGCAGCCGTTCGAGTGGCCGTTCGGGCCAATCGCGCTCAGTATCCATATGTACGAGGACTTGCCAGCACCCCTGCCGAGGGAGGTGCGCGTGATGCGTGTCGCCGGCCGTACCAAGCCCCACCCGCACGACGACGCCCCCGACACCGCCGCGGCGTTCGACCGGCTCGCCGGGCTGCCCGAGGGACCCGAGCGCAAGGCGCTGCGGGACGAACTGATCCGGAGCTGGCTCCCGATGGCGGAGCGGATCGCCGTACGCTTCCGGGGCCGCGGCGAGAACCTGGAGGACCTCTACCAGGTGGCGGCCCTCGGGCTGGTCAAGGCCGTCGACCACTACGACCCGGAACGCGGCCACGCCTTCGAGGCGTACGCCGTGCCGACCGTGACCGGCGAGATCAAGCGGCACTTCCGCGACCACATGTGGACCCTGCACGTGCCGCGCCGGATCCAGGACCTGCGCAACCGGGTGCGCCGCTCGGCGAAGGAGCTGGCGCAGACCACGCCGGGACGCGCGCCGACGGTCGAGGAGATCGCCGAGCACGCGCAGCTGACCACGGTCGAGGTCCGTACCGGCATGGAGGCCCTGGAGTGCTTCACCGCCCTGTCGCTGGAGGCGGAGATGCCCGGCACCGACGGGTACGCCCTCGGGGACGCGCTCGGCGGCCCCGATCCGGCGTTCGACGCGGTGGTGGACCGGGTGGCCGTGCGGCCCTGCCTGGAGGCGCTGCCCGAGCGCGAGCGCACCATCCTCTACCTGCGCTTCTTCGGCGGGATGACGCAGAGCCGCATCGCGCAGCAGCTCGGCATCTCCCAGATGCACGTCTCCCGGCTGCTCACCGGCTGCTTCGACCGGATCCGCGAGGAGATCCTCACGGAGGTCCGCTGAGGGGTCTCAGCGCTCCGGCGGGGCGGCCGGGGACGTGGGTCGGGCACTGGCGGTCCAGGGTGTCCTCCAGGGCGGCCCGTATCCGCGGCGGCATCACCCCGGTGCGCCCCCAGACGAGGATCGTCTCCGCGACGTCACGGAGTTTGATGTTCGTGTGCTGGGAGACCTCCCTCAGGATGATCCACCCCTGGTCCGGTGCCACCCGGCCCAGGACGACGATCATCCCGATCGCCTGGTCCACGACGGCGTGCGAGACGACCGCCTCCTTCAGCTGCCGGACCTGCTCCTGCAGCTGGAAGATCTGGTCCGAGCCCGTGTCCGTGGGCATGGTTACCTCCGGATCCGGCGGGTCACCGCAGCCTGTGCCGCGCGGGACCGCTGTGCCGCCTCCATGGTCGCGACCCCCGGGGCGGCGCGCCACTGGGCCGTACGGGGCGCCCGCGCCACCGTTTCGGCGTCGCCGCCGGGGTACTCGGCAGGCGCCCGCCGCACTCCCGGCCGGACACTGGTGTGGAGCCGGTGGCTGCCGGTGGACGAGACCAGGACGCGACTGCCATGAACCACGACATGACCTACCCCGCCGGCGCGGACAGCCTGATGTCCACGCACTCCGTGTACGGGGCGCCCTGCTGGGTGAGTCTCACCAGCCGGGATCTGTTGGCCACCGAGGAGTTCTACTCCGCCGTGCTGGGCTGGCAGTGGCGGCCCGGCAAGCTGGGCGAGCCCTTCCGCATCGCGCTGGCCGACGAGGTGCCCGTCGCCGGGATCGCCGCGGTGGCCGCGATGTGGCAGATGGCGGTGGCGTGGACGCCGTACTTCGCCGTGCGCAGCGCGGACGAGGCCGTGTCGCGGGCGCAGGAGCGCGGCGGTACCACCGCGGTCGGGCCGATCTCCCTGCCGCCCGGGCGGGCCGCGCTGCTCGCCGACCGGGACGGCGCGACCTTCGGGATCTGGGAGGGCGAGCTGTTCACCGAGTGGGACGCCTGGCGCATGTCGCGCCCCGCGTTCATCCGGCTGCACACGCGTGACGCCTTCGACGCCGCCATCTTCTACGGCGAGATCTTCGACTGGGCGTCGGGCGAGGGCTGCTGCGAGGTCCGGTACGAGGGCGACGAGGTGGTCCTGCGCAATCAGGGCGACGTCGTGGCCCGCATCGAGTCCGGCGCCCTGGAGGCGGCCCCCGACCCGGCCGTGCGGCCGCACTGGCAGGTCCACTTCGCGGTGGACGACGTCGGGGCGTGCGCCCGGGCGGCGGAGCTGCACGGCGGCAGCGTGCTCTCCCTGGGCGGCGACGAGGCCGTGCTCCGGGACGCCGACGGCGCGCAGTTCACGGTGACCGCGCGCCGCCTCGACGGCTGACCTCACCGGCTCACCGGCCGGTGCGGGACGGCCGGGAGAGCAGCAGCAGACTGCGTTGCTCGACGGTCACCGCGGTGTCCGCCTTGTGCTCCGCCTCGTCGGGGACGCCCTCGGGGTCGGCGGTGTCGACCAGGGCCGTCCAGCGCTCGCCGTAGCCCGCGCCGGGCAGCCGGAAGCCGGCGGGCTCCCAGTGGCTGTTGAACAGCAGCAGGAAGGAGTCGTCGACCACCGGCCGGCCGCGCGGGTCGGGTTCGGCGATGGCGTCGCCGTTGAGGAAGACGCCGACGGCGTGCGCGTCGGAGCGCTGCCAGTCGGCGTCGGTCATCTCCGTGGCGTCCGGCCGCAGCCACACCAGGTCGGGCAGCGGCTGGTCCGCTCGGGTGACCGTGTCGCCGAGGAAGAAGCGGCGCCGGCGCAGCACGGGGTGGTCGGCGCGCAGCGCGATGACGCGCCGGGCGAAGTCCAGGAGGGCGTGCTGCTCGTCGTCCAGCCGCCAGTCGATCCAGGAGATCTCGTTGTCCTGGCAGTAGGCGTTGTTGTTGCCGCGCTGGGTACGGCCCAGTTCGTCGCCGTGGCAGAGCATCGGGATGCCCTGGGAGAGCAGGAGCGTGGCGAGGAAGTTGCGCTGCTGGCGGCCGCGCAGCTCCCGGACGGCCGGGTCCTTGGTCGCGCCCTCGGCGCCGCAGTTCCAGGACCGGTTGTGGCTCTCGCCGTCCTGGTTGTCCTCGCCGTTGGCGTCGTTGTGCTTGTCGTTGTAGGAGACGAGGTCGCGCAGGGTGAACCCGTCGTGCGCCGTCACGAAGTTGACGCTGGCGCGGGGGCGGCGCCGGCTGTGCTGGTACAGGTCGGACGAGCCGGTCAGCCGGGAGGCGAACTCGCCGAGGGTGTGCTCCTCCGAGCGCCAGAAGTCCCGTACGGCGTCCCGGTACTTGCCGTTCCACTCCGACCACAGCGACGGGAAGTTGCCGACCTGGTAGCCGCCCTCGCCGACGTCCCAGGGCTCGGCGATCAGCTTGACGCGGCTGATCACCGGGTCCTGCTGGATGAGGTCGAAGAACGCCGACAGCCGGTCCACCTCGTGGAACTGCCGGGCCAGGGTGGCCGCGAGGTCGAAGCGGAAGCCGTCGACGTGCATCTCGGTCACCCAGTACCGCAGCGAGTCCATGATGAGCTGGAGGACGTAGGGGTGCCGCATCAGCAGGCTGTTGCCGGTGCCGGTGGTGTCGTAGTAGTGCTGCCAGTCGCCGTCCACCAGGCGGTAGTACGAGGCGTTGTCGATGCCCCGGAAGGAGAGGCTGGGGCCCTGCTCGTTGCCCTCGGCGGTGTGGTTGTAGACCACGTCGAGGATGACTTCGAGGCCGGCCTCGTGCAGCGTCTTGACCATCGACTTGAACTCGGTGACCTGCTGGCCGCGGGTGCCGAGGGCGGCGTAGCCGTTGTGGGGCGCGAAGAAGCCGATGGTGTTGTAGCCCCAGTAGTTGGACAGGCCCCGGTCCTGGAGCACCCCGTCGTACACGAACTGGTGCACCGGCATCAGCTCCACGGCGGTCACGCCGAGGGACGTCAGGTGCTCCACGACCGCCGGGTGCGCCAGCCCGGCGTAGGTGCCGCGCAGTTCCGGCGGGACGTCGGGATGGGTGCGGCTGAGCCCGCGGACGTGCGCCTCGTAGATCACGGACTCCGCGTACCGGCGCCTGGGCGGGCGGTCGTCGCCCCAGTCGAAGAAGGGGTCGGTGACGACGCCGAGCATGGTGTGTCCGGCGCTGTCGCCCGGGTCGGCCCTGCCCTGCGCCCGTTCGAAGAGGGAAGCGTGGTTGTCCACCAGCCCGTCCACCGCGCGGGTGTAGGGGTCGAGGAGCAGCTTCGCGGGATTGCAGCGGTGGCCCACCGCGGGGGCCCACGGACCGTGGACCCGGTAGCCGTACCGCCGGCCCGGGCCGACGCCGGGCAGGTAGCAGTGCCAGACGAAGCCGTCGACGTCGGGCAGCGCGATCGTGCTGTGGGTGCCGTCGTCGTCGACGAGCACCAGGTCGACCCGTTCGGCGACCTCGCTGAACAGCGCGAAGTTGGTGCCCTGCCCGTCGTAGACGGCGCCCAGCGGATAGGGGAGCCCGCTCCACACGGGCGACCCCTTCCAGTTCGGCCGCTCGCGGGTCACCGGGCCTCCTCCAGCACGCCGACGGCCGGGCGGGCGAGGCGCGCCACCGGCATGATCTCCCGCGGCACTTCCAGCCCCTCCTGGGTGATCGGCTCCGGTGACCTGGCCACCAGCGGGACGCGTTCGGCGGACCGGGCGCGCCGGGAGAACCAGATGACCTTCGCCCCGGTGCCGGTGGCGCAGCAGCCCCAGCCGTCGCTGTGCGCGGCGAGGTGCTGGAGGCAGGTGCGCAGGTCCTGGTCGGGGCGGAGGGCGTGGTCGTTGCCCGCTACGGCCGTGATGAGGTGCTGGTGGTTCCACCACATCTCGATCGACGTGTTCTTGTCGCTCGCGTGCTCGTCGATCGCCCGAAGCAGCATCTCGGCACCCGAACAGACCGGCTCGACGAGGTTCTCCAGGTTCCAGAACCGGAGGTGAGCGGCCAGGATGCGCCTGACCTGTCGGACCCGTTCCGGGCTCACTTCCACGTCGAGGTGGTAGTAGCAGGGCACTGCGGTCTTCATCGTCGTGGCTCCTCACCGCGAAGGCTCCCGCTCCTCCCGTCCCTTGGGGGACGGGCTCCCCGATCACGAAGCGTGAGCGCTGATCGCTTCTGAGTCACTCCAGAGTGGGAGCGGTAGTCCATTCGTGCAACACGAGCGCCGAATCCCTGCAAATGGGCGGAAAGCGGGGCGGCGGCGACCCGAGAAACGGTTGAAGATCCAACAAGACGGCGCGTCACCACCCGTGCACCATGTGTGAAGAACTCGATCGTCCGTACCACCGGACCGTCCGGAAGGTGACCGGCCATGCTGCTCCCCGCGAAGAGCGAAGTCGCCCGGCAGCTGCGGCATTACCGCGCCTGGGAACGCTCGATGCTGGCGTCCCCCACGGACCTGACGGTCCGCACCACCTTCGAGGACTCCGGCTACACCCTCTGCGTGCTGATGGGAAAGCGGTGCGCGCGCGAGGCCGCCGACGCCGCCGAGCGGTATCTGCGGACGAACCTGGTCACCCATGCGCAGGAGCAGCCGGAACGTTTCGCACCCTCGGGGCCGAGGACCCCCTCCGGCGCTGCCTGACCCATCGGCCGGGCGCACGCCCGGCCCCGAGCACGGCGGAGGTGAGAACGGATGACTAGGACCGTGGGCATCGGACGCATCCCGGTACGGGACGTCCACCCGGTGGTGGAGCACGGCAGGCGGCCGGCGAAGGCGGTGACGGGGGAGACGTTCGAAGTCTCCGCCTCCGTGTTCCGGGAGGGACACGACGCGGTCGCCGCCAACGTCGTGCTGAAGGACCCGGAGGGCCGGCCGGGCCCGTGGACGCCGATGCGGGAGCTGGCACCCGGCACCGACCGCTGGGGCGCCGAGGTCACCCCGGGCGCACCTGGCAACTGGACCTACCGGGTGGAGGCGTGGAGCGACCCCGTCTCCACCTGGCGGCACCACGCGGGCATCAAGATCCCGGCCGGCATCGACGCCGGCCTCGTTCTCGAGGAGGGGGCCGAGCTGTACCGGCGGGCCGCCGCCGGCGTTCCGGGGACCTCGGGGCGGTCGGTGCTGCTGGCCGCCTCGGAGACCCTGCTCGACGACACGCTGCCCGTGGCCACCCGGCTGGCGGCGGCGTTGACGCCGGAGGTGGACGCGGTGCTGGCCCGGCACCCGCTGCGGGAGCTGGTCACCTCCTCCGACCCGCTCCCCCTGCTGGTCGAACGCGAACGCGCCCTGTACGGCGCCTGGTACGAGTTCTTCCCCCGCTCCGAGGGCACCCCCGAACAGCCCCACGGCACCTTCCGCACCGCCGCCCGCCGGCTGCCCGCCATCGCCGCGATGGGCTTCGACGTCGTCTACCTCCCACCCGTCCACCCCATCGGCACCACCCACCGCAAAGGCCAGAACAACACCCTCTCCGCCACCCCCGACGACGTCGGCGTCCCCTGGGCCATCGGCTCCCCCGAAGGCGGCCACGACACCCTCCACCCCGCCCTGGGCACCCTCGACGACTTCGACCACTTCATCCACACCGCCGGCCGGCACGGCCTGGAGATCGCCCTCGACTTCGCCCTCCAGTGCTCCCCCGACCACCCCTGGGTCCACAAACACCCCGACTGGTTCCACCACCGCCCCGACGGCACCATCGCCCACGCCGAGAACCCGCCCAAGAAGTACCAGGACATCTACCCCGTCGCCTTCGACGCCGACCTCGACGGCCTCATCACCGAGACCGTGCGCGTCCTGCGCTTCTGGATGGACCACGGCGTGCGCGTCTTCCGCGTCGACAACCCCCACACCAAACCCGTCGTCTTCTGGGAACGCGTCATCGGCGAGATCAACCGCGCCGACCCCGACGTCATCTTCCTGGCCGAGGCCTTCACCCGCCCCGCGATGATGCACACCCTCGCCCAGATCGGCTTCCAGCAGTCCTACACCTACTTCACCTGGCGCAACACCAAACAGGAACTGACCGAGTACCTCACCGAACTGTCGGGGGAGGCCGCCTCCTACATGCGGCCCAACTTCTTCGCCAACACCCCCGACATCCTGCACGCCTACCTCCGGACCGGCGGCCGCCCCGCCTTCGAGGTCCGCGCCGTCCTCGCCGCCACCCTCTCCCCCACCTGGGGCATCTACAGCGGCTACGAACTCTGCGAGCACACACCCCTGCGCGAGGGCAGCGAGGAATACCTCGACTCCGAGAAGTACCAGCTCAAACCCCGCGACTGGGCCGCCGCCACCCGCGAGGGCCGCACCATCGCCCCCCTCATCACCCGCCTCAACACCATCCGGCGTGACCATCCCGCGCTGCACCGGCTGCGCAACCTCCGCTTCCACCGGACCGACAACGACGCGCTGATCGCGTACAGCAAGCGCCTCGGGTCCGACGCCGTCCTGGTGGTCGCCAATCTCGATCCGCATCGCACCCAGGAGGCCACGATCTCCCTCGACATGCCGCAGCTCGGCCTGGACTGGCACGAGACCGTGCCCGTCCATGACGAACTCACGGGTCAGACCTACCACTGGGGCCGGACGAACTACGTGCGTCTGGAGCCCGGCCGGACTCCCGCCCACGTCTTCCACGTCCGGCGGCCGTCCGCCGCCGCGCCGCAGAACGGTGGGTCAGGAGCCTCATGACCGTCAACGAGCCCGTGCCGGACACCTTCGAGGACACCCCGGCCAAGGACCGCGACCCGGACTGGTTCAAACGAGCCGTCTTCTACGAGGTTCTCG
>NZ_JBHXNW010000115.1:18417-21931 GCF_042717365.1 Streptomyces sp. NPDC058534 | reverse complement strand
AGCGCCGCCCGCGCCCGCCCGCAGGCGCCCCGCCGCGGGCGCGGCGGGCCGCCGCCGCCCCCCCCCCCGCGCCCCCCCCCCCCCCCGGCCCGGGGTGCGGGTCCGGGGGCGCTGGGGAACCCTGGACGTGCCGGAGGAGGTCGCGGGAGGAGGTGCCGATGGAGCCCGTCGAGGCACTGGAGCGGATCGCGTTCCTCCTGGAAAGGTCCCAGGCGCCCACCTACCGGGTCCGCGCCTTCCGCACCGCCGCCCGGGTGCTCGGCGGTCTGAGCGCCGACGAGCTGCGCGAGCGGGCCGGGTCGCTGGAGTCGATGAAGGGCATCGGCCCCAAGACGGCGCAGGTGGCACGCGAGGCGCTGGCCGGGCGGACGCCCGGCTACCTGGAGAAGCTGGAGGGCGAGCCGGAGGCCCCGCGCCCGGAGGGCGGCGAGGCGCTGCGTGAGCTGCTGCGCGGCGACTGCCATCTGCACTCCGACTGGTCCGACGGCGGCAGCCCGATCGAGGAGATGGGCCACACGGCCGCCGCGCTCGGCCACGAGTGGGCGGCCCTGACCGACCACTCGCCGCGGCTGACGGTGGCGCGCGGGCTGTCCCCCGAGCGGCTGCGCGAGCAGCTGGACGTGGTGGCCGATCTGAACGAGACCTGGGCGCCGTTCCGGCTGCTGACCGGCATCGAGTGCGACATCCTCGAGGACGGCTCGCTGGACCAGGAGCCGGAGCTGCTGGAGCGGCTGGACGTGGTGGTCGTGTCCGTGCACTCCAAGCTGCGGATGGACGCCCGCGCCATGACCCGCCGCATGGTGCGGGCCGTGCGCGACCCGCACGCGGACGTCCTCGGGCACTGCACCGGGCGGCTGCTGACCGGGCGGCGCCGGCCCGAGTCCGAGTTCGACGCCGACGAGGTGTTCGCCGCCTGCGCGGAGTCCGGCACGGCCGTGGAGATCAACAGCCGGCCCGAGCGCCTCGATCCCCCGCGGCGGCTGCTGCGCCGGGCGGTGGCGTCGGGCGTGCTGTTCTCGGTCGACACCGACGCGCACGCGCCCGGCCAGCTGGACTGGCAGATCAACGGGTGCGCGCGGGCGGAGGAGTGCGGGGTGCCGCCCGAACGGGTGGTCACCACCTGGTCCCTGGACGAGCTGCTGGCCTGGACGCGGGAGGGCCGTACGCCGTCCGGCGTGGCCGGCGGCTGACGTGGTACCCGCCGGGCGGCCGGGGACCGCGAGCGGCCGGAGAGTGAGGGCGCATGGAACGCGCAGCCGTGTTCGACGTCGACGGGACCCTCGTCGATACCAACCACCTGCACGTCACGGCCTGGTGGGAGGCGTTCCGGCAGGCGGGGCACCTGGTGCCGATGCACGCCGTGCACCGGGCCGTCGGCCTGCCCTCCGGCGACCTCGTGGCGCATCTGCTGGGCGAGGACCGGGACAGGGACCGGGACGCGGAGCTGAGCGCCGCGCACAAGGCGCTGTACGGACAGTACTTCGACCGCCTGCCCGCCCTGCCCGACGCCGGGAACCTGCTGCGCCGTCTGGCGGGCGACGGCTGGACGGTGGTGCTCGCCACCTCCGCCGGCGGGCCGGAGCTGGGCGCGCTGCGGCGGGCGATCGACGCGGACGACGCGATCACCGCCACCGCGAGCGCCGACGACGTCGAGGCCGGCAAGCCGGCACCGGAGCCGGTCGAGCACGCCCTGGAGCTGGCCGGGGCGCCCGCCGAGCGGGCGGTCTTCGTGGGCGACACCGTGTGGGACATGCGCGCCGGCAGCCGCGCCGGGGTGCGCTGCGTCGCGCTGCTGTGCGGCGGGCTGCCCCGCGCCGACCTGGTGGAGGCGGGCGCGGACGCGGTCTACGCCGACCCGGCCGGCCTGCTGGCCTCTCTGGAGCGGAGCCCGTTCGCGTGAGGCGCCGTGTCGTGGCTCACTCGGTGGCGTGGCGACAGGTCGCGCGGACACCCGGCGCCGCATGACAGCGGTGACACGTAAGGCCCGGGAGCTGTTCCGGGGGCGGCGGCCGGTGGCCGCGGTGTGGTGGGAGGCGTGTGCTGCGGCACGGGCCTGCCGGGACGCCTGGCAGGGCCCGGGACGCGAACGCGATCTGGTCGTCCAGTCCCTCAAGGCGGCGGGCGCGGCTCTGCTGGCCTGGACCGTGGCGGGCGTCTGGCTGGACGATCCGATGGCCCTCATCGCGCCGTGGGTGGCGCTCGTCCTCGTCCAGGCCACCGTCTACAGCTCGGTGCGGCAGGCGGGTCAGCAGTTCACCGCGATCTGCGCCGGGGCTCTGCTCGCGTCGGCCGCCCAGGCGATCACGGACGACACCACGGGGGCACTGGTGCTGTCCCTGCCGGTGCTGATGCTGATGGCGAACTGGTCGCGCTTCGGGCAGCAGGGCGTGTACGCGGCCACCACCGCGGTGTTCGTCCTGGCGTCCGGTACGGCGGTCTCGGCGGCGGCGGTCGGCCACCGGGTGGGACAGGCCGCGCTCGGCGCGGTCATCGGCGTGGCGGTCAACGCCTTCGTGCTGCCGCCGATCCACCTGCGGGACGTGCGGGAGAACCTGGCGGCGCTGGCCCGGGAGTCGGGCGACATCCTGCACACCCTCGCCGACGGCCTGCGGGAGGACGAGTGGGACGGGCAGAGCGGCGCCGCCTGGTCGAGCGACGCCGCCCGGCTCCAGCGGCGGCTGGAGGCGCTGTACTCGGCGCGGTCCTGGAGCAGGGAGAGCCTGCGGCTGACCCCGGGCCGGCTGCGCGGGCCGCGCCGCGTACCCCGCACCGTCCCGCCCGAGGACGAGGACCAGCGCTGGAGCCGCGTCACCGGGAACATCACGGCGCTGACCCGGACGCTGGCGGTCGCGGGCGACGAGCAGCGCACCCCCGCCCCGCCCGAGGGGCCGACGCTGGACCTGTACGCACGGCTGCTGCGGCAGATCGGCGACGCCTGCCACACCGAGGCGGCACGGCTGCTGGGCGAGGCCGCCGAGCCCCGGCCGCGGGACGAGACGGAGATGACCATGGAGGAACTGCACCGGCGGTTGCAGGAGGGGCTGCGGGAGCACGCCGGTCAGGGGGCGGCCCGGACCGCGGTCCTCGGCACGCTGCTGCTCCAGGCGGAGAACCTGTGGGCGGAGATCGTGCCCGAGCCCTCGGAGCAGTGACACACATCACCCCAAATGGCCACAGAGGGTGGAACACCGGCCGCCGCCGCCCCGTTGAACAGACCGTGGAGCCTGTCGCCGAGAGGCGACCGCCATTCGTACCCACACCTCAAAGCCGCCCCGGCCGTGATTCCCCCGTCGCGGTCGGGGCTTCCTCTTGCGTCGGTGGGCGCGTACTCGCCGGGGCCGAAGGACCGCGCGGTGGACGAGTCGTGGGGGCGCCGGCCCGCCGGCCGCGCGGCCGGGGGGCGCGGGGGAGGGGGGGGGGCGCGCTGGGGGGGCGCCGCCCCCGAGGCCGGTGGATACGGCGATCAGCCGAGTCCGTCTCGTGATGCCGCTGCGGGGGGTGGTGCGCTTGATCC
>NZ_JBHXNW010000115.1:0-18407 GCF_042717365.1 Streptomyces sp. NPDC058534 | reverse complement strand
CCCCACCCCCCCCCCCCCCGCCCCCACGGCTGGCCGGACGCCGGGGGCACGGGTGAGGGGGCGGGCGCGCTGCCCGCCCCCTCACCCTGTTCCGTACCGTGCTCCGGCGTGTGCGCTCGCGTCAGCCGGAGGGCTCGTCGGGCACCGGGTGCTCGGGGTGCACGGCACCCGAGTGCGGCGCGCCCTGCCGGCCCGTTCCGGCCTCGTCCGTGTCGGGGACGTCGTCGGCGGGTTCGGCCGTACCGTTCTCCTCGCCGTCGGCCTCGGCGTCCTCGTCCCGGTCCGCCCGGTCGCTCTGGAGGTGCCGGCGCTGCTCACGCGTGGGCGAGGCGGCCTCCCACGGGTCGTCGCCGACGCCGGCCTGCTGGTCCGGCAGGTCCCGGGGAACGGGGGCGCCGTTCTCCCCCGGCCCCTCCTGGCGGTGGTCGGTCACTGCGCGCTCCTTCCCGTGGTGCTCATGGACGTCCGACCGCACCGGGTACCCCGCGCCACCGGGCGAAACCTCAGTGCGGCGCCCGCTCCTCCAACGCCGTACGCCAGGCGGGGACCGGGTAATCGGGTGCCGGATCGGGGCGTCGGCCGCCGCGCGCGAAGAAGTCCGCCAGGGGCAGGATCGCGGCGCCCACGGTGACCGCGTCCGGGCCGAGCCGCCCCAGGTCGACCGTCACCTTCTGGGCCGGGTGACGCAGTGCGTACGACACCGCGTGGCGGCGGACGGCGGGCAGGAAGCGGGTGCCGAGCTGGAGGCCGGCCCAGCCGCCGATGAGGATGCGCTCGGGCTGGAAGAGGTTGATCAGGTCGGACAGGCCGGCGCCCAGGTACTCGGCGGTCTCCTCCAGGACGGCGAGCGCGACCGGGTCGGCCGCCTCGCCCGCCGGCGGATAGGCGGCGGCGAGCATGGTGGTCAGGGCGGTCTCCTCGTCGGTGCCCCCGGGCACCCGTCCGCCCTCCTCGCGCCAGCGGGCCAGCAGCGACTCGGCGCCCGCGTAGGCCTCCAGGCAGCCGAGCGCGCCGCAGCGGCAGCGGCGTCCCCTGACCCGGACCGTCAGGTGCCCCCATTCGACCGCCCGGCCCTGCTCGACCTCGGGCGTGACGAGGCTGGCGCCGACGCCGGACCCGAAGAGGACGACGACGGCGTTGCGGGCGCCGCGTCCGGCGCCGAACCACATCTCGGCCTGGCCGAGGGTCTTGGCGCCGTTGTCGATGAAGTAGGGCACGGTGTCGGGCAGCGGGGACCCGGCGCGCAGCAGTGCCTCCAGCGGGACGGCGTCCCAGCCGATGGTCTGGCCGTGCACCACGGCGCCCCGGTCCGGGGTGTGCTCGACGATGCCGGGGACACCGATCCCGGCGCCGAGCAGCCGCTCGGGTGGGAGACCGGCCGCGGCCAGCACCTCGGCGATGCCGTCGCGGATGTGGCCGACGATGACCTCGACGTCGTAGCCCTGCTGCGTCAGCGGGCGTTCGGCGCGGGCGAGTTCGGTGAGCGTCAGGTCGAACAGTTCGACGCGCACCCGGGTCTCGCCGACGTCCACGCCGATCATATGGCCGCTGGCGGGTGCCACGCGCAGCAGGGTGCGGGGCCGGCCGCCGTCGGAGTCGACGCTGCCGGCCTCCTCCACCAGGCCGTCGGCGACCAGGTCGGCGACGACGTTGCTGACGGAGCCGGAGCTGAGTCCGGTCGCCGGGCCCAGTTCGAAGCGGCTGAGCGGTCCGTCGAAGTAGAGCCGCTGGAGTACGGCCGTACGGTTGGCCCTTCTCAGGTCGCGCACCGTGCGCCCGTTCCGCCCCGCCATGTGGCTCCTCCCGTACCGTGCCCGGTCTGCAAGATACCTCTGCCGCGCGACAGCCCGCGACTTCCCTTTGCCCTTAATTCATGCTATGAACTCCCGCTCGCCGAAATGCGTTGGCCTCCGACGCTCCCCCTATCTACGCTCGGCGAAAACCCAGAGATTCCAGGTTTCCCGAATTTCGGCACTCATTCGACACCCAAGGGGGAGGCTCCCCATGAGAGCACTCGTCGAGCAGGACATCCGCACCTCTTTCATCAACTGCTCCAAGGGAGAGGCCAAGCGTCTGCCCCTCCCGCGCGATCTCGGCGAACGCCCCTGGGAGGACCTCGACTTCCTGGGCTGGCGGGATCCCGGGGCACCCGACCGCAGCTATCTGGTCGCGGACCTGGACGGACGGCTGACCGCCTTGTCGCTGCGGTTCCAGCAGGCCCGGGCCGGTTACTTCCAGCGCAGCCTGTGCGCGCTGTGTCTGACCACCCATCCCCGGGGAGGCGTGTCGCTGATGACGGCGCGCAGGGCCGGCGCGGCCGGCCGCGAGGGCAACTCGGTCGGCCTGTACATGTGCACCGACCTCGCCTGCTCGCTGTACCTGCGGGGCAGGAAGGTGTCGCAGAGCGGCGCCCGTTTCGAGGAGAGCCTCACCCTGGAGGAGCAGGTCGACCGGACCCTGGGCAACCTGTCCGCCTTCCTCGCCAAGGTGACCGCCTGACGAGCGCGGACGTACCCCGACGCAGGCCGACGTACGGCGCGTAGGAACCGCTCCCACCCCCTTTGTCCGGTTACCGTCCTGTCCGGAACACGTTCGAGGCGCCCGGGGAAGGGAACAGCCCGAGGATGCGGGATGTACGTGAGGCCGCGAAGTCGGCTCTGCGGCGGGTGAAGTGGCTCAGGGACCCCAGGGTCGTGCAGGCCCTGCGCTCGGCCGCGGCGGCCTCGATCGCCTATGCCATCGCGGTGCGGCTGAGCCCGGACAAGTCGGCGGCACCGCTCACCGCGCCCCTGACCGCGCTCCTGGTCGTCCAGGTCACCCTGTACGCCACGCTCAAGATGGGCATCCGCAGGGTGAACGCCGTGGTGTCCGGTGTGCTGGTCGCCATCGCCTTCAGCCAGTTGGTCGGGCTGAGCTGGTGGAGCCTGGCCCTGCTGATCGTGGCGGCGCTGGGCGTCGGGCACCTGGTGCGGGCGCACGAGTTCGTCGCCGAGGTGGCCATCAGCGCGATGCTGGTGCTCGGTGTGACCTCGCACGGCAGCCTGGCGTGGGCCCGGGTGGTGGAGACGCTGATCGGGGCGATCGTCGGACTGTCCTTCAACCTGGTCCTCGCCCCGCCGGTGTGGGTGGAGCAGGCGGGCGAGTCCATCGAGGAACTGGCCCGGCGGGTGCGTCAGCTGATGCTGCGTATGGGCGAGGAGGCTGCCGACAGCACGCCGTTCCACGAGGCGGCGGCCCGGCTGCACGAGGCGCGCCGGCTGGACCACGACATCGGGGAGGTGGACGAGGACCTGCGCCAGGCCGAGGACAGTCTGCGGTTCAACCCCCGGGTGCGGGAGGGGTTGCTGCACCGGGTGGTGCTGCGCACGGGTCTGGACACCCTGGAGATCTGCACGGTGGTCATGCGGGTCCTCGCGCGCAGCTTCACCGACCTCGCGAAGGAACGTGAGCCGGAGCCCCTGTTCCCACCGGAGACGGGCGCCACCATCCAGCAGTTGCTGTCCGAGATCGCCGACGCCGTGGTGAGCTTCGCGGTGCTGGTCACCACCAGTGCCAGCGAGAACGCCGAGTCCGCGGAGGAACGCCTCTCCAGCGAGCTGCGCCAGGCGGCGGCCACCCGGGACAGGCTGGCCGACCTGCTCCTGGAGGAGGTCAGGCGCGATTCCCGGCAGTGGCAGCTGCGGGGCGCGGTGCTGGCCGAGGTCGACCGGATCATCGACGAGATGGACACCGAGCACCGCTCGCGACGGCTCCTGGAGGAGCTGGACCGGCACACGCGCGAGCTGCGCGAACGCATGCCGCGGCTGTCCCGGCTGCGGGACCGGGGACGGGCGGTGCTGCGGAAGCGGAACCGCAGCGGCGCCGCGCGACGTTCCCCTTGAGGAAGAGCGGACGACGACGAGGGGGCGTACGGATGACCGACACCAGCGTGCGGATCGACGGGAACCGGCTGCTGCTGCCGGGCGGTGCCGTGGTGCGGTTCATCCGCACCCTGCGGCTGCCCGAGCAGGGCACCCACCCGCTGCCGCCGGGGCTCGGCGAGTTCCCGGTCCGGCGGGTCGCCGACTACGCCGACACGGTCCCCGAGTCCTGGCGGGCCCGCGGCGGCGTGATGCTGCCGGTGTACCTGCGGGAGGCCATGTGGCTGAGTTTCGCGGGCACGAGGGAGCCCACCGCGCTCCAGGTCGGGGTGGGCAAGGTGTGCGCGGTCTCGGGCAGGCCCTGGAGCGGCCGGCTGTCCCGCGACCCGCAGAACTACGTGGTCCTTCCGCGCCAGCCCTGGCTGGACGGCATCAACTCCGGGACGGGCACGGTCCGTCAGTTCGTGGCGGTGCCGCTCGGCATGGGGGCGACCGTCGAGGGCCAGGTCACCGGCGAGGAGGTCTGGGGCGGAGTCCAGTTGCAGGACTTCCGCCTCAACGACCGGGAACTGGAGCGGTGGCGGGAGGCGGAGCGGCGCCGCGCCGAGTTCGCGCGCAGGCCGGCCCCTCCCGGCGGGGCCTTCGGGGCGGCGATGCCGGCTCCGGCCGCCCCCGGCGCGGCCCCCGCCTACGGCGGCGCGGCCCGGTCCCGGTCCGCGCCGGCGATGGGGCTGGGCGTCGGAGGGTCCATGCGCCAGGAGGTGTACCGCGACGAACGGCCCCTGGGGCACTGGTCCGACAGCCCGGCGGGCAGGGTCTTCGTGCACCTGGTGACGCCGCCGGAGTGGCGGCGCGTCACCGGCGAGGAGCCGCCGCCGTCCCCGGTGGACCGGTCCGCGTACACCAAGGCGGGCCTGCCCTGGTACGACTACTACGACCAGGACGCCCACGACCTCGCGCCCACCGAGCCGCTGCGGGACGTCAAGCCGGTCGGTGACTGGATCGGCGACGACCACGAGCCGTGGCAGGCGCCGGGGCAGCAGCAGGTCCGGCCCCTGAAGGACGCGCAGGGCAAGCCGGTGGAGGACGGGGACTGGTAGGAGGAGCGGGGCGGTACGGGGAGCACGGGCCGACAGGAGAAGGCGCGGGGCCGGCAGCAGGAGCGCTGGGGCCGGGGCGCACGGGGCCCGCAGGTGAAGGGCCCGGCGCCGACAGGAGGCGCGTGAGCACCGGCAGGAGAACACGCGGCCCGGCAGGAGACGCACGGGCAGGGACGGGAGGAGCGCGTACATGAGCGGTGACGGCTGGCGCAGGCGGCGGTTCGTCGGTCTGCTCGCGGGGACGGCCACCGCCGCGGCGCTGCCCGCGGCGGCGGGGTGCGGCGGCGCGCCGGACCCGTCGTCACCGGCGCCCTCCCCGACACCCACGGCGCCGGGTGCGAGCGAGGGCGCCTCGGGCAGGCAACGCGACTCCTCCGGTCCGCGCCCGCTGTACATCGGCACGTACACCTCGGCCGAAGGCGGCGGCAAGGGCATCGGCCTCGCCGAGTACGACCCCCGCACCGGGCGGATCACCGGCCGTGGCGTCCTCACCGGCGTGGACGATCCCTCGTATCTCGCGGCTCATCCCGACGGGCGCACCCTGTACGCGGTGAGCGAGCGCGAGGAGGGGACGGTGACCGCCGTCCGGCTGTCGGACCGCGAGGTCCTGGGCAGCCGGAGCACCGGAGGCGCCGCGCCCTGTCATCTGTCCGTGCATCCGGGCGGGCGCTGGCTGCTCAGCGCCGACTACGGTTCGGGCAGCGTCGCCGTGCACCCGATCGACGCCTCGGGCGCGCTCGGGGAACGCACCGACCTGGTGACCCACTCCACTCCCCCGCCCGGCCCCGGGCAGCAGGGGCCGCACGCGCACCAGATCGTCACCGCTCCGGACGGTGGCCATGTCCTCGCCGTGGACCTCGGCACGGACACCGTGTACACCTACCGGCTGGACGAGACGTCGGGCACGCTCACCGAGGTCGCGCGAGCCCGGACCCGGCCGGGCGCCGGGCCCCGCCACCTCACCTTCCATCCCGCCGGCCGCCACGCCTACCTCGCCAACGAGGTCGACAACACGGTCGCCGTCTGCGTCTACGACCCCGGGACGGGCCGCCTGACCATCGGCGAGGCGCAGTCCACGGGCACGGGATCCGGCACCAATCACCCGGCGCAGATCCTGGTGACGGCCGACGGTTCGCACGCCTTCCTCGCCAACCGGGGGCACAACAGCCTCACGCGCTACGCGGTGGAGGCGGACGGCGCCCGGCTGCGGCTGCTCGGCACGGTGCCGGTGGGCGGCGACTTCCCGCGGCAGATCGCCTTCTCCCCGGACGGCGGGCTGCTCTTCGCGGCGAACCAGAGATCCGGCACCGTCAGCGTGTTCCGCGTGTCCGGCGGTGGTGAACTGCGTGCCGCCGGGGAGCCGTTCGCCTCACCCGTCGCCGTCTGTGCGCTGCCGCTGTAGGGCCCGGGGGCAGGAGGCGGCGCTCGCCTGCGACAGCAGCACGTGCACCCGCTCCGTGAGCTGCCCGATGTCGTCGGCCGGCGCGTGGAAGGGCAGGCGTACGTCAGCGTGGGCGCGGGCGCGCTCGATGCGCAGGGTCAGCCCGTGCCGGTCGACGGCGAGCGGCCGCACCCGGACCGCGCCGTGCAGGCTGTCGGCCTCCACGAGCCGGGTCAGCCGCTCCACCGCGTCGCCGTGGCAGTCGGCGAGGTGGGTCAGCAGCCGGGCCTCGGCCGGCGCCAGCGGGTCGGGCTCGGCGGCGGCGAACTCGTCGAGGTCGACCACCACCGCACCGGACGGCCGCCGCAGCACCACACGGGTGGGCCGGAACGCCAGGTGTCCGTCCGCCACGGCGAACCAGCCGGCGAGCCAGAGCCGGGCCCTGATCCGGCCCCGCACCGGGACGGGCGCCACGTCGGCGAACTCCAGCACGGCGGACGGCTCTCCGCGGGGCGCGCAGATGGCCGCCGCGAGCAGGGCGCTGTCCTCGGGCACGTGCAGGAACACCTGGCCGTCGGCGCCGACCGTGTGCGCGCCGACGAACTCCTCGCGGCCGCCTTCCGCGGTCACCGCGCAGGACCAGGCGGCGGCGAGTACGGAGCGCGCCCGCTCCGCCGCGGCAGGCGCGGCCGTCCAGGCGTGGCTGTCACCCATCCTCAACCTCCGTCATCAACTCATTAGGTAAGGCTCACCTAACTTATCGGAGTTCGAGGCGTGCGCCAACCAGGACGCGTGATCTTTGCGAGACCTTTTCAGCGTGCCGGACGGCGCATTTCAGCGGCCCGGGGGCGCGTTCCGAAGTGCAACGCGGGCGCTCAGGGGGCGATGGCGCCGAGCAGCGCCCGCGCACACAGGTCGCGCACCTGCTCCCGGGCTGGCTCCGGGTCCCGCAGCCACTCCAGGCAGACCGCGGTGGTGAACGCCAGCCAGCCGCGCACCGCCAGCCGTACGTCGCCGCGCTCCTCGAAGGCCGGGCCGAACTCCGGGTCGGCGGCCAGGGCCGCGAGGATCTGCCGCTCCTGCGCGGCGAGCGCCTGCCGGTAGACCCGGCGCACCGCCTGGTCGCCGGTCGCGTCGGCGCGGTGGAAGGCGCGGTAGCCGTGCGCGTGGGCGCGGACGTACTCCAGGTACGCGTCGAGCCCCGCGGTGAGCTGCTCGCGGACCGGGACCCCCGGCACGGCCGCCGTCATCCGCAGCATGCGCTCGCTCTCGCGCTCGACGACCGCCGCGAAGAAATCCCGCTTGTTCGGGAAGTAGTGGTACAGAAGCCCCCGGGAGACCCCGGCGATCTCGGCGACCTGCTCGATCCAGACCTCGCCGTAGGGGCTCTCCGAGAACAGCCGCGCCCCCACCGACAGCAACTGCTCCCGGCGCTCACCGGTGCTGAGCCGGCGGCGTGTGCGCTCGCCCTGTTTCGCGGCCATGCCCGCACCTTACTTGACGCCGGTTCAACAACGGGACGAGACTGGTACCCGCTATTGAATCCATGTACAACACGCTTGCCCCGCATGAGTAACACACCACCGCGTCAAGGGAGATCGCGCATGGCCCGGACGACGAACGAGACGGCCCGGGACGGCCTGCCCAAGGGCTTCCGCAGCGCCGAGCTGGGCTGGCCCGAACTGCGCCGCATACCCCGCCCGCCGTACCGCGTCCCGCTGCTGGGGGACGTGATCGGGGCGAGCCGGCACACGCCGATGCAGGACTCGCTGCGGTACGCGCGGCAGCTGGGGCCGATCTTCCGGCGGCGGGCCTTCGGCAAGGAGTTCGTGTTCGTGTGGGGCGCCGCGCTCGCCGCCGACCTGGCGGACGAGACGCGCTTCGCCAAGCACGTGGGGCTCGGCGTGGCCAACCTGCGGCCGGTGGCCGGGGACGGCCTGTTCACGGCGTACAACCACGAGCCCAACTGGCAGCTCGCGCACGAGGTGCTGGCGCCCGGCTTCAGCCGCGAGGCCATGGCCGGGTACCACGTGATGATGCTGGACGTGGCCGCGCGGCTCACCGACCACTGGGACCGGGCCCGTGCCGCGGGACGGGCGGTGGACGTGCCGGGGGACATGACCAAGCTGACGCTGGAGACCATCGCGCGCACCGGGTTCGGGCACGACTTCGGGTCCTTCGAGCGCTCCCGCCCGCACCCCTTCGTCTCCGCGATGGTGGGCACGCTCACCTACGCGCAGCGCCTCAACACGGTGCCCGCACCGCTCGCCCCCTGGCTGCTGCGCGACGCGAGCCGCCGCAACGCCGCCGACATCGCCCACCTCAACCGCACCGTTGACGACCTGGTCCGCGAACGCCGGGCCGCGGCGGGCGGCGAGGGCGACCTGCTCGACCGGATGCTGGAGACGACCCATCCCGTCACCGGTGAGCGGCTGTCGCCGGAGAACGTCCGCCGGCAGGTCATCACCTTCCTGGTCGCCGGGCACGAGACCACCTCGGGCGCGCTCTCCTTCGCCCTGCACTACCTCGCCCAGCACCCGGAGGTCGCCGCCCGGGTCCGGGACGAGGTGGACCGTGTCTGGGACGACACCGAGGCGCCCGGCTACGAGCAGGTGGCCAGGCTGCGCTACACGCGCCGGGTGCTGGACGAGTCGCTGCGGCTGTGGCCGACCGCCCCCGCCTTCGCGCGGGAGGCACGCGAGGACACGGTGCTCGGCGGCGCGTACCCGATGCGGCGCGGGGCCTGGGCGCTGGTGCTCACCGGGATGCTGCACCGCGACCCGGACGTGTGGGGCCCGGACGCCGAACGGTTCGACCCGGACCGCTTCGACGCGAAGGCCGTACGGTCGCGTGCCCCGCACACCTTCAAGCCGTTCGGGACGGGGGCGCGGGCCTGCATCGGGCGGCAGTTCGCGCTGCACGAGGCGACGCTGGTCCTGGGACTGCTGCTGCGCCGCTACGAGCTGCGGCCCGAGCCCGGTTACCGGCTGCGGGTGACCGAGCGGCTGACGCTGATGCCGGAGGGGCTGCGGCTGCGGCTGGAGCGGCGGACCGGGTCCGGCGGACCGGGCCCGGCGCCGGAGGGCGGCGCCCGCACGGGGGACGCCGAGGAGGAAGGGGACGGCGGGGACGCCGTCTCAGCGGCCCCCTGTCCAGTGCATCGGACGGGTGACTGAGTCCGGCAGCCTGGTCCGGGCGCCGCCCCGGGCCGCGGTGAGCTGCGGCTGGGTCAGGAAGAAGGCTCCCGTCAGGTCCGCGTCCGTCAGGTCGGCGTCGCGCAGGTCCGCGCCGATCAGGTCGGAACTCGTGCACACGTCGAAGACGAGGCGGGCGAGCTCCGGCGGGCCGGTGCGCCAGTCCTGTCCGCCGGTGACCTGCGAGACCTGCTGTCCGGCGCCGAAGCAGTCGTAGACCGTGCAGCCGGTGAAGCCGCGGTCCCGCAGCTCGGCGTGGATGCCGCAGCGGTGGCCCGTCCCGAGGTTCGGGCAGGGCTTCCCCGCGTCCTTGTCGATGGCGAAGTCCGCCGAACGGGTGAACGGCAGGGCCACGCGGCACAGACCGAAGCGTGCCCGCAGCCGGCGCGCAGCGCGGCCCGGTCCACCGTGTGTTCTCGCATGTCACCGAGGATGCGGGCCGTCGGTACGCCCCCGCGCCGACGGCGCCCGGACCCGGTCAGGCCTCCAGCGCGGACAGGTCCAGGCGGGCCAGCCGCTCGGGGTCGGACAGGATGTACAGGCCGGTGATGAGCCCGTCGACGACGGTGACGTACGTGACCGACCGCGGACGTCCCTCGGAGACGGCGACGGTGCCCACCGCGCCGTTGACCAGGACGACGCGTGCCGCCCCCGCGAGGTGGCGGAAGTGGAAGGCCCCGGTGGCGACCGTCCGGGCCCCGGTGACGACCTTCGACGCGGCCGGGCCCCTGGCCGGCGCACCGGCGTCGGCGCGCAGCACCACGTCCGGGTGGAGCACGGACACCAGCGCCTCGAAGTCCCCGGCGCGGCTCGCGGCCAGGAACGCCTCGACCGCCCGGCGCTGCCGGCCGAGGTCGGGGTCGGCGGCGGGGGTGGCGTCCCGCACCCGGCGCCGGGCCCGGCTGGCCAGCTGCCGGGTGGCGGCCGGGCTGCGCTCGACGATCCGCGCGATGTCGTCGAACGGCACGGCGAACATGTCGTGCAGCACGAACGCCAGCCGCTCGGCCGGTTCCAGGGTCTCCAGCACCACCAGCAGGGCGATGCCCACCGAGTCGGTGTGCAGGGCCTCCTGCTCCGGGTCGGCCTGCGGCAGCGCGCGCACCACGGGGTCCGGCACGAAGGTGTCGAAGCCCTCCGTCATCGGCTCCTCGCGGCGCGCGGTCCGGGAGCGCAGCAGGTCCAGGCAGACCCGGCCGGTCACCGTGGTCAGCCAGGCGCCCAGGTTCTCGATGCCGTCCGCGCCGGTGCGGTCGAGGCGCAGCCACGCCTCCTGCACGGCGTCCTCCGCCTCGGCCGCCGAACCGAGCATGCGGTAGGCGACCGCCTTCAACTGGCCCCGGTGCTCCTCGAACCGCTCGGCGAGACGCCGCTGCCCCTGCTCCCCCCGCTCCCCCGCCATGCCGCTACCGCCCGAAGACTTCGAAGGTCACCGCCGGCTTTCCGCCGAACCGCTCCCCCGCGGACTCCGCGAAACCGGTGAGGAAGCCGCGCACGTACGTCTCCGGGTCCTCCTTGGTCAGCACCTCGATGTACGTCCGGTGTTCGAGCAGCGAGCGCACCGCGCGCTCCAGTCCCGGCGTGGCGTCCACGGCGTGCGTGGGCGAGGCGGACCCGGCGACCGCGACCCAGCGCACGCCGTCCCAGGGTTCGAGGCCCTGCTCGGTCAGCTCGGGGAAGATCCACCGGTTGCCCGCGTCGGACGCCGCGTCCAGCGTGGCGCGGCCGACGGCGACGTGGTCCGGGGTGTTCCAGGCGACGCCGCCCCAGGTGTCCCGGTGGTTGAGGGTGATGACCAGCTCGGGCCGGTACCGGCGGATCGCGGCGGCGATGTCGCGGCGCAGCGCGACGCCGTACTCGACGACACCGTCCCGGTGGTCGAGGAACTCCACCTCGCTCACCCCGACGACCGCGGCGCTCGCCCGCTGCTCCCGTTCGCGCAGCGGGGCGCACTCGGCGGGCGCCATGGCGTCGATGCCCGCCTCGCCCCGGGTGGCGAGCAGGTAGGCGACCTCGCGGCCCTCGTCGGTCCAGCCGGCGATCGCCGCCGAGCAGCCGTACTCCAGGTCGTCCGGGTGGGCGACGACGGCGAGGGCGCGGCTCCAGTCGCCGGGCATGGGCTCCAGTTGCGTGATCGTCGGCTCCGTCATGCCCGCACACTAACCCGCGCCGCCGACATCCCACCCGGATATTCGGCCGGGCTCGGTTCAGGTCTCGTCGCGGGCCAGCGCGAGCAGCCGGTCCAGGACGCGGGGGCCGCCGGCCCGTACGCCGTCGTGCTCGAACTCGTCGGTCACCCAGGTGCGCAGTCCGCGGATCCCGCGCGCGGTGGTCAGGGCGTGGGCGGTGTCGACGTACATGTCGTCGTGGTAGACGGCCGCGGCGGTTGGAACCTCGTTGGCGGCGAGGCGGGCGGGGTCGTACAGGGGCGTCCAGTCGGTGCGGGCGGCGAGCAGGCCGGCGGTCTCGCGCAGCGGGCGCAGCGCCGGGTCGCAGTCGAACATCCAGGGGTGGACCGACTCGCCGGTGAACATCAGCGGTTCGTCGCCGGCGAGTGCCTTGGCGGCGTCGAAGCGGGGGAACTCGGCGCGGACCCGCTCGGCCGACCAGTCGGTGGGGCGGGCGCCCTGGCCGTAGATGGCCTCGTGCACGAGGGCGTACAGCGGGTGGCCGGCGTACGACAGCAGGCCCTGCGCCTGTTCCTGGAAGTCGTCGGAGAGTTCGTGTCCGCGCGGGGTGCGGACGAAGGCGTCCTCCAGGAGGAAGTGCAGGCGGTGGCTGCCCTCGCTGCCGCCGAGCAGGATGCCGAGGGACTGGAAGGCCTCGACGGTCAGCCGGTAGCCGCCCGGCAGGACCACGTCGTGGGTCAGCAGGTGGTCGGCGACGCGGCGGGCGCGTTCGACGTCCTGCGGGTAGCGGGCGTAGTGCGCGGCGACCTTGCGTTCGATGCGGGGGAAGGCGGCCCGGTAGACGTCGTCGGCGTGGGCGTCCAGGGAGGGCAGGCCGCCGGTGATCAGGGCGGTGCTCAGGCCCTCGGGGGCGAGCGACAGATAGGCGACGGTGCAGAAGCCGCCGAAGCTCTGGCCGAGGACGGTCCAGGGGGCGCCGCCGGTGACGTGGGGGCGGATGGCCTCGCAGTCGAGGACGATGGCGTCGGCGCGGAAGTGGGTGAGGTAGTCGGCCTGCTCGGCCGGGCCGCCGCGCAGCGGGAGGGTCTGGCGGTTGGCGGGCGTGGAGGCGCCGGTGCCGCGCTGGTCGAGGAGCAGGACGCGGAACTCCTTCAGGGCCCGTCCGAGCCAGGCGGGACGGCCGATGAAACGGTTCGCCCCGAAGCCGGGACCGCCCTGGAGGTAGACCAGCCACGGCAGGTCCTGGTGCGCCTTGTCGCTCGCGACGGCCTCGCGCGCGTACAGCTCGATCGTCTCCCCGGAGGGGTCACGGTGGTCGAGGGGCACGGTGAAACGGCGGTCGGTGAGGACGACACCAGGCTGGCGGTAGCTGACGCTCAACGGGGCTCCCGGGACGGACGGATCTGACGGTCGGATTTCTCGGCCGTGTCCCAGTTCAGCACACGGTCTTGCGGCGGCCGACCCCCGGGATCATGAAATCGTGCCGGGCGGCCGGTCAGCGGGCGGCGAGGCTGGAGCGCCGTACCACCAGTTCGGGCTGGAGCACGACCCTGCGGTGCGGGTGGGTCCGGTCGGTGCCGTCCAGCTCCGTCTCCTCCAGGAGCAGTTCGGCCGCCATCGCGCCCATGGTGACGGCGGGCTGGCGCACGGAGGTGAGCGGGACGGCCGCCGCGGCGGCGAACTCGATGTCGTCGTAGCCGACGATCGCGAGGTCGTCGGGGACGCTCACCCCGGCCGCGTACAGGGCCTGGAGGACGCCCAGGGCGAGCAGGTCGTTGGCGCAGAAGACGGCGGTCGGCCGGTCGGCGAGCCCGAGCAGGCGGGCGCCGGCGTCGCGCCCGGCGGAGACGTCGAGGCGTTCGGTGGGCAGCTCGCGCAGCGCGTCGGGACCGAGCCCGGCCTCCGCGAGCGCGGCGAGGGCGCCGGTACGGCGGTCGCGCACCTGGTTGAGTCCCGGCGGGCCGCTGACGTAGGCGATGGAGCGGTGTCCGGCGTCCACCAGGTGGCGCACGGCCAGCGCGCCGCCGGCGACGTCGTCGACGGAGACCGAGCACTCGGTGGTGCCCTCGGCGACCCGGTCGACGAGCACGAAGGGGATGTTGTGGCGCCGGAAGCCCTCGATGTTGCGGCCGGTGGCGTCGGCCGGGGTGAGCAGGACGCCCCGGACCCGCTGCTCGGCGAAGAGCGACAGGTACTCGGCCTCCTCGCCGGGGTTCTGGGCGCTGTTGCAGACCATCACGCCGAGCCCGGCGTCCCGCGCGGCCCGCTCGGCGCCGCGCGCGACGTCGACGAAGAAGGGGTTGCCCATGTCGAGGACGAGCAGCCCCATGATCCGGCTGCGGCCCGCGCGCAGCTGGCGCGCGGACTCGCTGCGGACGTAGCCGAGCCGGTCGATCGCGGACAGCACCCGCGCGCGGGTCTCGGTCGCGACGGTGTCGGGTCGGTTGATGACGTTGGAGACCGTGCCCACGGAAACTCCGGCGGCGCGGGCGACGTCCTTGATACCCACGGAATGGGCCATCGGGCAGGGACCTCCGAGGTCGGGCCGGGTACGGGTGGGCGGCCGCAGGGCCTTCACACTACCTGCGCCGCCCCGGGAAGAACTCCTTCAGGCGAGGTGGAACACCTCGGTGAGGGGCTTCATCGCCTCGTCGGGACGCCTCCCGTCCAGGGACTCGAAGAGCGGACCCGGCTCCGCCTGCCACCGGGCGTTCACCTCGGCGGCCTCCATGCCGGCCCGGGCGGCGGCGAAGTCCTCGGTCTCCAGGTGGTGGCGGGGCCGACGGAGGCCGCCACGCTCGGCAACGTCCTCGTGCAGGCGCGCGCCCACTCGCTGGTGGACGATCTCGCCGACATGCGCCGGCTGCTGGTGCGCACGCAGTCGCTGACCCGCTACGAGCCGCGCGGTGGCACGGCACGCCGGCGGGCGGCCGAGGCCCGACTCGCCGACCGGTGAACCGGGTCTCCCCCGGCGCCGCCGTGCGGACTAACCTGCATCCATCATTCATCCGATGATCGAACACGAGGAGTCGCGATGCGTGTCGCTCTGTTCCTGACCTGCGTCAACGACACGCTCTATCCGGACACCGGCCGTGCCGTGCTGAAGCTGCTCACCAGACTCGGTGTCGACGTCGACTTCCCGATGGCGCAGACCTGTTGCGGACAGGCGCACTACAACACCGGTTACCGGCACGAGGCCGAGCCGCTGGCCCGGCACTTCGCCGACGTCTTCGCGGAGTACGACGCGGTCGTGACGCCGTCGGGTTCGTGCGGCGCGATGGTGCGGGAGCTGTATCCGCGCATGGGTGAGCGGGCGCGGGCGGAGGGGCGCGGGGACACGCTCGCGGCGACGCTGGCGCCGGTGGTGCCGAAGACGTACGAGCTGACGGAGTTCCTCGTGGACGTGCTCGGGGTGACGGACGTCGGGGCGTCCTACCCGCACACGGTGACCTACCACCCGACCTGCCACGGGCTGCGGAGCCTGGGCCTGGGCGACCGGCCCCGGCGGCTCCTGGAGGCGGTGAAGGGCCTGGAGCTGCTGGAGTTGCCGGGGGCGGAGGAGTGCTGCGGATTCGGCGGCACCTTCGCCGTGAAGAACTCCGACGTGTCGGCGGCGATGGGCGCGGACAAGGTGCGCAACGCCGAGTCGACGGGCGCCGACGTGCTGTGCGCCGCGGACAACTCCTGTCTGATGCACATCGGCGGGACGATGACGCGGTTGCGGACGGGCATGCGCCCGGTGCACATCGCGGAGATCCTGGCGAGCACGGAGGAGGCGGCGGCCGTATGAGCGGGACGTATCTGGGGATGCCGGCCTTCCCCGAGGCGGCACGGGAGGCCGTGGGCAATCCGACGCTGCGCGGCAATCTGCGCCACGCCACGCACACCATCCGCGACAAGCGGGCCCGCGCGGTCGCGGAACTGGACGACTGGGCGGCGCTGCGCGAGGCCGGGAAGCGGATCAAGGACCACACCCTGCGCCATCTCGACCGGTATCTGGTGCAGGTGGAGGAGGCGGTCACGGCGGCCGGGGGGACCGTGCACTGGGCCGCCGACGCCGACGAGGCCAACGAGATCGTCGCCCGGCTGGTCGAGGAGGCCGGCGGCAGTGACACCGAGCAGCGTGAGGTCGTCAAGGTCAAGTCGATGGCGACGCAGGAGATCGGCCTCAACGAGGCGCTGGAGGCCCGGGGCATCCACGCCTACGAGACCGATCTGGCCGAGCTGATCGTGCAGTTGGGCAAGGACCGGCCCTCGCACATCCTGGTGCCGGCGATCCATCGCAACCGGGGCGAGATCCGGGACATCTTCCGCTCCGAGATGAGCGAGTGGGGCCGCCCGGCGCCCGAGGGCCTGACGGACACCCCCGCCGAACTCGCGGAGGCGGCGCGGCTGCACCTGCGGGAGAAGTTCCTGCGGGCCAAGGTCGGCATCTCCGGCGCCAACTTCATGGTCGCCGAGACCGGCACGCTGGTGGTGGTGGAGTCCGAGGGCAACGGACGGATGTGCCTGACCCTGCCCGAGACGCTGATCTCGGTCGTCGGCATCGAGAAGACCGTGCCGACCTGGCGGGACCTGGAGGTCTTCCTCCAGACCCTCCCCCGCTCCTCGACGGCCGAGCGCATGAACCCGTACACGTCCATGTGGACCGGCACCACCGACGAGGACGGCCCGCGCACCTTCCACCTGGTCCTGCTGGACAACGGCCGCACCGACACCCTCGCCGACGAGGTCGGCCGCCAGGCGCTGCGCTGCATCCGCTGCTCGGCCTGCCTGAACGTGTGCCCGGTGTACGAGCGGGCCGGCGGCCACGCCTACGGCTCGGTCTACCCGGGCCCGATCGGCGCCATCCTCAGCCCCCAACTGCGGGGCACGGGCAGCGAGATCGACGCCTCCCTGCCGTACGCGTCCTCGCTGTGCGGTGCCTGCTACGAGGTGTGCCCGGTCGCCATCGACATCCCCGAGGTGCTGGTGCACCTGCGGGAGAGGGTGGTGCAGGGCGGGCCCGCGGTGCGGGAGGGCAACCGGGTCGTGCTGAAGCCGGCGAAGGGGCACGCCGCCGAACGGGCGGCGATGCGGGCGGCGCGGTGGGCGTTCACGCGTCCGGGGGCGCTGCGCACCGGACAGCGGCTGGCGTCGCGCAGCCGCCGTCTCCATCCGCGCACCCTGCCGGGCCCCGGACGGGCGTGGAGCGACAGCCGCGATCTGCCGCCGGTGCCCCCGGAGCCGTTCCGGGACTGGTGGCAGCGCACGCACGGCGGAAGGGACGAGGCGAAGTGAGCAGCAGAGAGCGCATCCTGGGCCGGGTGCGGCGCGCCCTCGCGGACGCGCCGGCCGACGAGGCGCCCGTCGCACGCGACTACCTGCGCGAGCACGGGCAGCGGACCACCGCGCAGACGGTGGAGCTGCTCGCCGAGAACCTCGCGGACTACCGGGCGATCGTGCACCGGTGCGCGGACGGCGAGTTGCCCGCGCTGCTGGCCGGGCTGCTGTCGGCGCGCGGCTCACGGAGCGTGCTGGTGCCGCCGGGGCTGCCGCCGGGCTGGCTGGCGCAGGCGCAGGCGAGCCCGGTCCCGGACGAGGCGGCGAGTACCGCGCCGGAGCTGGACCGGGTCGACAGCGTGGTCACCGGCTGCGCCGTCGCCGTCGCCGAGACCGGCACGATCGTGCTGGACGGCTCGCCCGACCAGGGGCGCCGGCGCATCACCCTCGTCCCCGACCACCACATCTGCGTCGTCCGCGTGCCCGACCAGGTGGTCTCCTCCGTCCCGCAGGCCCTCGAACGCCTCGACCCGGCCCGTCCGCTGACGTGGATCTCCGGTCCGTCGGCGACCAGCGACATCGAGCTGGACCGGGTCGAGGGGGTGCACGGTCCGCGCACCCTGGAGGTGGTGCTGGTGGGCGGACGGCCGAGCGGGAACGTCACCTCTTGACTTCCGCTCCCCGGCCTAAGGGCCGGGGAGTCCTACCGTCCATTTGCCAAAGATCTGCCGTACGGCGACAGGTGCGAGCCGGTGACATGCTTGATGCGGCAGGTGGGTCGAGGTGCGGGCGCAGCAGGAAGTGCCGGAAGCCCGGGTGGTCCGGGTCCCGGGCGATGCCGGCCATGGACTCGTAGATCCGCTCCATGACGGCGCCGGGCGGATCACTGGCCAAGATCAGAGCTAGAAGCCTTCCAGGACGTCGTGCACCTGGGTGTGGCTGAGCTCGCCGATGAAGTGCGCACGGCACTCCGGCCGGACGGTGTGGATCGGCCGCGCGACCAGTTCGTCGGGGGCGACTTCGCGGGACATCACGACGCCGTAGCCGCCGAAGGCGATGGCATCGGGCGCGGCGAGCCAGGGTCTTCAACTGTTGGGGCTTTCGCTTAAACAGGCCGAGTATCGCTATTTATCAGATGTGTGGTTGATCGGCAGGGTTTCGGGCCAGGTTTCCTCCGATTGAATGCGTTTTCTGCTGATTCTGGCGGGCTGGTGGTGCGGGGTCCGTAGGTTGTCGGGCATGGAGCTTCTTCGGTTGTCGGTGGCCGCGCGTCGGGTGGGTGTGCATCCGGGCACGCTGCGGTTGTGGGCGAACGAGGGCAGGGTCCCGGTGGTGTGGGTGGGCAAGGAACGCCGGTTCTCTGCTGAGGTGTTGGACGTGCTGGCCGGTGGTGGTCGTCGTGAGGCGTTGTATGTGCGTGTGTCGGGGGTCGGCGGGCAGGGGTCGTCGTCGGCGGTGCGGGAGGCGGAGTTGCGGAGGTCTGC
>NZ_JBHXNW010000114.1:18241-22101 GCF_042717365.1 Streptomyces sp. NPDC058534 | reverse complement strand
CGCCCGTTCCACGAACTCGTCCGGCAACTCGGCGTGCGCCGCCCCGGCCGCTTCCCGGGCGGCGGCCAGCTTCCTGCGCGACGGGATGTGGTCCGGCGGGCCCAGCACCAGGCCGATGCGCTCATGCCCCAGCGATGCCAGGTGCCGCCAGGACTGCTCCACGGCCACCGCGTCGTCGCACGCGATGCACGGGAAGTCGAGGTTCTCGATCGACGCGTTGATCAGCACCACCGGGATGTTGCGCTCCGCCAGCAGCCGGTAGTGGTCGTGCGGCGCGTCCGCCTGCGCGAACAGACCGCCCGCGAAGACCACACCCGAGACCTGCTGCTGGAGCAGCAGCTCGACGTAGTCGGCCTCGGAGACGCCGCCCTTCGTCTGAGTGCACAGCACCGGCGTCAGCCCCTGCTGGGCCAGCGCACCGCCGATGACCTCGGCGAACGCGGGGAAGATCGGGTTCTGCAACTCGGGCAGCACCAGCCCGACCAGCCGGGCGCGCTCGCCCCGCAGCTGGGTGGGCCGCTCGTAGCCCAGGACGTCCAACGCGCTCAGCACGGCCTGCCGGGTCGCGTCGGAAACCCCGGGCTTGCCGTTGAGCACCCGGCTGACCGTGGCCTCGCTGACCCCAACCTTCTTCGCCACCTGAGCAAGTCGTCGCGTCACAGACGAAAGGCTAACGCAAGCACCGCAAGCGGCTTGCTCTGCGGTCGCATTGGGCTGGCTGCGCGCTCATTCAGACGGTATGCCCCGCTCAGTCCCAAGTGACCCGTGCGAGGACTGGAAGGTGATCGCTGCCGGTGGCGGGCAGGGTGCGGATGCGGCCGACCGTCGCGGAGCGGGCCATCACCTGGTCGATCCGGGCCAGCGGGAAGGCGGCGGGGAAGCTGAGGGCGACGCCCCGCTCGGGCACGTTCAGCTCGCTGGTCAGCGGGTCAAGTGCCCGGTCGTCGACGGTGCCGTTGAGGTCGCCCAGCAGGACCACCCTGCGCGACTGCTCCGCCGCGACGGCGTCGCCGAGCAGCCCGGCGCTCTCGTCCCGCCAGGACGACGCGAGGCCGGAGACCCCGACCCGGACCGACGGCAGATGCGCGACGTACACGGCGATCTCGCCGCGCGGCGTGTGCGCCACGGCCCGCAGCCCGCGCTCCCACTCCTCCGTGATGCCCCGCGGTTTGATGTCCAGCGGTCGGGCCCCGCTGAGCGGATGCTTCGACCAGAGTCCGACCGTGCCCCGGACGGTCCGGTACGGGTAGTCCGGGGCGAGGGTCTTCTCGTAGACCGCCCGGGCCGGCGCCACCAGCTCCTGGAGCGCTATCAGATCGGGCCCCGCACCGGTCAGCGCGCGGGCCGTCCCCGCCGGGTCGGTGTTCTCGTCGCTGACGTTGTGCTGCACCACGACGAGGTCGTCGGCGCCGGGCTCGGGCGCGGGCAGGAGCAGTGCGCCGAACTGGTACGTCCAGGCCGCCACCGGCAGCAGCAGCGCGACGAGCGCGAGTGCCGAACGGCGCAGCAGTGCCGGCGGGAGCAGCACCACGACCAGTGCGCCGAGCCACGGCAGGAAGGACTCCAGGAGGCTGCCCAGCCCGCCGGCCCCGTTGGGAACCACTCCGTGGAACACCAGCAGCAGGGCGGTGAAGGCCGCGGCCCCGGCCGATACCCGCCCGCGCCGCCAGGTCCACCAGCGCTCCGCCCGCTCGGTCATCGTTCCTCGTTCCTCGTTCCTCGTTCCTCGTTCCTCGTTCCTCGTTCCGTCGTCCTCGGCTGTCAGGACGACGGAACCGGTAGATCGAGTTCCGGGCGATGGAAAGTTGCAGAAAGTCTTTGTGAGGGGGCGTCACGTCCCGGGTGCGGAAGGAGTGCCCGAGGGGTTGACCACTCCCGACGGTGCCCTTACGGTCACCACCGCAACATCTTGCAGTCATCTTTCAGAAACGCTTTGCAAGGGGTGCCGACTCCCCAGTCAGCCATCGGCAGGCACCCCGGACACCCGCACCCGCACCCTCACACGGGAGATTCCATGTACGGGAGCACCAACAGAGCGCGCAGAACCACCGCCGCGGCACTCGCACTCGCCGCCGCCGCGGCCGGCAGCCTCCTCGCCACCGCCGCACCGGCCCAGGCCGCCCCGCCCGGCGACAAGGACGTCACCGCGGTGATGTTCGAGTGGAAGTTCAGCTCGGTCGCGAAGGCCTGCACCGACACCCTCGGCCCCGCCGGATACGGCTTCGTCCAGGTCTCCCCGCCGCAGGAGCACATCCAGGGCGGACAGTGGTGGACCTCGTACCAGCCGGTGAGCTACCGGATCGCGGGCCGCCTCGGAGACCGCGGACAGTTCGAGAGCATGGTCGACACATGTCACGCGGCGGGCGTCAAGGTCGTCGCGGACGCGGTCATCAACCACATGTCGGCCGGCAACGGCACCGGAACCGGCGGCTCGGCGTACACCAAGTACGCCTACCCCGGCCTCTACGCCTCCTCCGACTTCGACAACTGCACCTCCCAGATCAACGACTACCGCAACCGCTTCAACGTGCAGGAGTGCGAACTGGTCGGGCTCGCGGACCTGGACACCGGCGAGGACCACGTCCGCGGCAGGATCGCCGCCTACCTGAACGACCTGCTCTCCCTCGGCGTCGACGGCTTCCGGATCGACGCGGCCAAGCACATGGCTGCCGGTGACCTCGCCAACATCAAGTCCCGGCTGAGCAACCCGAACGTGTACTGGAAGCACGAGGCGATCCACGGCGCCGGCGAGGCCGTCTCCCCGAGCGAGTACCTCGGCACCGGCGATGTCCAGGAGTTCCGCTACGCCCGCGACCTGAGGCGCGTCTTCCTGGGCGAGAACCTCGCGAACCTGCGGAACTTCGGCGAGGGCTGGGGCTACCTGCCCTCGGACCGGTCCAACGTCTTCGTCGCCAACCACGACACCGAGCGCGGCGGCGACACCCTCAGCTACAAGGACGGCGCCGCCCACACCCTGGCGCACGTCTTCATGCTGGCCTGGCCCTACGGCAGCCCCGACGTCCACTCCGGCTACGAGTTCACCGACCGCGACGCGGGTCCGCCCGCCGGCGGCCAGGTCGACGCCTGCTACAGCGACGGCTGGAAGTGCCAGCACGCCTGGCGGGAGATCTCCGCCATGGTCGCCCTCCGCAACACCGCCCGCGGCCAGGCCGTGACCGACTGGTGGGACAACGGCGGCGACCGGATCGCGTTCGGGCGCGGCTCCAAGGCGTACGTCGCCCTCAACCACGAGGGTTCCTCGCTCACCCGCACGTTCCAGACCTCGCTGGCGGCCGGCGACTACTGTGACGTCCAGACCGGCAAGGGCGTCACGGTCGACGCCGCCGGCCGGTTCACCGCCACCCTCGCCGCCGGCACGGCCGTCGCCCTGCACGTCAACGCCCGCACCTGCGACGGCGGACCCGACCCCGACCCGGTGATCTCCGGCGTCTCCTTCGCCGTGAACGCCACCACCAGCTGGGGCCAGAGCATCTACGTGACCGGCAACCGCCCGGAACTCGGCAACTGGAACCCGGGCAACGCCCTCAAGCTCGACCCCGCCGCCTACCCGGTGTGGAAGGGGGACGTGGAACTCCCCGAGGGCACGTCGTTCGAGTACAAGTACGTCCGCAAGGACGAGGCGGGCAACGTGACCTGGGAGAGCGGCGCCAACCGCACCGCGACGGTCGCCTCCACGAGGACCACCCTCGACGACACCTGGCGCAACTGACCTCCGTCCCTACCGGCACCGGCCCCGGAGCAGGGAAAAGGGGGGGGGGCGGCGGGGGGTGGGGGCCGCGCGGCGGCGGCGGGAGGGGGACCCGGTCCCGCGGCGGGAGGCGCGGGCGGCGGCCCCCCGG
>NZ_JBHXNW010000114.1:0-18231 GCF_042717365.1 Streptomyces sp. NPDC058534 | reverse complement strand
CCCCCCCGGCCCCCGCGGGGGGGGGCCCGCCCCCCGGCCCCCCCCCGACGATGCTCAGCCTTCCACCCAGCCGTGCTTCCTGCCGTACTCGACCAGCCGCTGCCGGAGCCGCAGAATCTGTTCCCCGGACAGCGACGGAGCCGCGCTCAGCATGAGTTCCGTCATCTCGTGGGTGAACTCCGCGGCGCCGAGCACGTCACACGTCGGCTCCTCCGCCTCGTGGAACGAGGGCATCGGCGAATGCACCGGTGCGGCGGCCCGCAGCGGCGCGACATGCGCCGGCGCCACGGCCGGCGGCGCCCCGTCGGCCAGCTGGACGGACGACGCCTTCAGCCCGCGGTCACCCTCCTCCACCTCGAACTTCACCCAGGCCCCGGAACGCACGGACGTCTCCGGGATCAGCAGATCATTGGCATGCAGGAAGACATCCTCCCCGCCGTTCTCGGGGGCGATGAACCCATAGCCCCGCACCCCGTCGAACCTGACAACCCTGCCTACCGCCATCTCAACCCCACACCTTGTCGCACCTCTGAGCCCCAACGACTCCCCTGGATGGTAACTCCGGACCGCGGCGGGTGCGGACCGGGACGTTCAAGTGGGGCCGAGCGCCAGTTGAACACGCAACCGTTGAGGGGTGGGCCGGGCGGCGCACTCATAGATCGGAAGGCCCCGCTGCCGTACGCTGACTGCCGCACCGCGATTCCCGAAACCTCCGCATTCGAGCCATGTACAAGTGGTCGGCGAAAGGTGGGCACATGGCCGGGAACGGGCGGCGCGGTACGGGCGGAGAGGTCGCGGCCGGGGACCGGCACTACGTGCTCGTGTGCTCGCTGTGCGGCGACCGCCGGCCCGATGACGGCCTGATCCTGGACTGCCCGAGGGACCATCCGCCCGCACTGCTCAGAACGGAGTACGCCAACCGGCGATTCACCCCCGACGAGGAGTACGACGGACTGTTCCGCTACCGGGAGTGGCTGCCCGTGGTCCGGGCCCCCCGATCGACGGGCCGGGGCGTCGTGTACCGCAGCCGGGGCCTCGCCGGCGCCCTCGGACTGCGGCGGCTGTGGATCGCGTTCAACGGCTACTGGCCGGAGCGCGGCGCCTCGCTCGAAACCGGTACCTTCAAGGAGTTCGAGGCGCTCACGGTGCTCGGCCGGCTCCCGGGCCGGGAACACGTCCTGACCGTCGCCTCGTCGGGCAACACCGCCGCCGCGTTCGCCTGGGTCTGCTCCCGGCAGCGGGTGCCCTGCCTGATCGTCGTCTCCGGCAAGGGCCTGGGCCGACTGCGGTTCCCCGAGATCCTCGACCCGTGTGTGACGCTCGTGGTCATCGACGACGGCGACTACCCCGACGCCATCGCACTCGCGTCCTCGATCTCCCGCCTGCCGCCCTTCCGGGCCGAGGGCGGCGTGAAGAACGTCGGCCGCCGGGACGGCCTGGCGGCCGTACTGCTCACGGCGTACGAGGAAATGAGATGCCTGCCGTCGCACTATTTCCAGGCCGTGGGCAGCGGCACCGGCGCCATCGCGGTCCTCGAAGCCGCCCGCCGGATCAGCGTCGCCGCCGGCGGACTCCCCCTGCCCAGACTCATGCTGTGCCAGAACCTGCCGTTCACCCCCATCCACGACGCCTGGCGCATGGGGGCGACGGTGGGGAAGCGCGAACTCACGGACGGCTTCCGGGAATCCATCGCCAAGGTGCATGCCGACGAGCTGACGAACTGGGCACCCCCCTACAGCATCCGCGCGGGCGTGCACGACGCGCTGCGCGACAGCGACGGTGACGTCCTGGTCGCCGACAACGCCTCCGTCGTCGTCGCCAGGACCATGTTCCGCGAACTCGAAGGGATCGACATCGAACCCGCCGCGGGTGTGGCGGTCGCCTGCCTGCGCGACGCGGTGGCCCAGGACAAGGTCGACCGTGACGCGGTCGTCCTGCTGAACATCACCGGTGGCGGGCGCCGCCGCCTCGCGACGGACCGCCCTCTGGTGGGGGCCCGGCCGCACTGGCGGCTGACGAAGGACGCACTCACCGAGGACGGTCTGGCGCAGCGGATCGCCGCGCGACGCACATGAACGGCTTGGACGGGAGGAGCGGCAACAGGCGATACTCAAGCGCTCCTCAAGGAAATCGCTGCGTGCTGCTTTGATCAGGGAAGGATCTCATGCGGCTCTCGCTCGGCGACTACGCCCGACTGGCGCGCGAACGGCTGGACCCACCCGTCTGGGACTTCCTCGACGGCGGCGCCGGTGAGGAACGCACCCTGCTGGCCAACACCACCGCCTTCGACCGGGTACGGCTGCGGCCCTCGGTACTGAGCGGAGTCACCGTCCCGGAACTCCAGACCAAGATCCTCGACCGCCCGTGGTCCGTTCCGCTGGCCGTCGCGCCGATGGCCTACCACACCCTGGCGCACCCGGAGGGCGAGGTCGCCACCGTCCGGGCGGCGGCACGGCGCGGCGTCCCCGTCGTCGTCAGCATGTTCGCCGGCCGCACCTTCGAGGACCTCGCCGCGGTGGCCGCCGCTCCGCTCTGGCTGCAGACGTACTGTCTGCGGGACCGCTCCACCGTCCGACGGCTCGTGGAGCGGGCCGAGCACGCCCGGTTCGAAGCGGTCGTCCTCACCGTCGACACCCCCCGCCTGGGCCGGCGGCTGCGCGACCTGCGCAACGGCTTCCGGCTGCCCCCGGGCGTCGGGCCCGCCAACCTCGACGGCGACGGCTTCGACAGCCCGGCGGGCCACGCCCTGACCCAGTTCGACCCGGCGCAGGACTGGGGCTGGGTCGAGTGGCTGCGGTCGGTCACCCGGCTGCCGATCGTCCTGAAGGGCATCCTCACCGGGGCGGACGCCGCACGCGCGGTCGCCGCCGGGGTGGACGGACTCATCGTCTCGAACCACGGCGGACGTCAACTCGACGGCGTACCGGCGTCCCTGGACGCGCTGCCGGAAGTCGCGGCCGCGGTGTCGGACGCGTGCCCGGTCCTCCTCGACGGGGGCGTGCGCCGCGGCGCCGACATCCTGGCCGCCCGTGCGATGGGCGCGGACGCCGTCCTCCTCGGCCGTCCTGTGCTGTACGGACTCGCGGTGGACGGCGAGGAGGGCGTCGCGCGGACACTCGACCTGCTGGTCGACGAACTCACCGACGCCATGACCCTCACCGGCACCGCCTCCGTGGCCGCCGTGTCCCCCGAACTGGTCAGCACCTCGTCCGTGACCTGAACAAGAACAAGAACAAGAACAAGAACAAGAACAAGAGAGAGGAGATGGTGATGCCCGGCTGGAGTGTCAAGCGGCTTGTCCGCAGCAAGCGTCGCATGTGGGGGTGGACCTTCCGATGACCGTCCGGGCCCAGATCGTCGGCGTGGGCACGGCCGTGCCGCCGACCTCGTACTCGCAGCAGGAAGTACTGGACACCTTCGAGATCACCGACGCCAGGGCGCGAGGCGTCTTCCTCAACAGCGCCATCGAACGACGGCACCTGGTGCTCCCCCCGCCCGGCGCCGACGGCCGCCCCGTCGGCGAGCAGCAGGGCGATCTGCTCGACAAGCACAAGGCCCACGCCGTGGAGTCCGGAATCCGGGCCCTCGAAGCCTGTCTGAAGCGGGCCGGCGCGAGCCTCGCCGACGTGCGTCACCTGTGCTGCGTCACCTCGACGGGATTCCTCACCCCCGGGCTGAGCGCACTGATCATCCGTGAACTGGGCATCGACCGGGACTGCAGCCGCTCCGACATCGTCGGGATGGGCTGCAACGCGGGCCTGAACGCACTGAACCTGGTCGCCGGCTGGTCGGTGGCCAACCCCGGCGAACTGGCCGTCGTCCTGTGCTCGGAGGCGTGCTCGGCCGCCTACGCCATGGACGCCACCATGCGGACGGCTGTGGTGAACAGCCTCTTCGGCGACGGAGCCGCGGCGGTCGCGCTGATCGCCGGCGAACCCGCGTCCCCCGCACACCGGGCCGGCGCGGACGGCCCGCGCATCCTTCGGTTCGCCAGCCACATCATCCCCGACGCGGTGGACGCCATGCGCTACGACTGGGACCGGGACCTGGGCAGGTTCAGCTTCTTCCTCGATCCGCAGATCCCCTACGTCATCGGCGCGCACGCCGAAGAGGTCACCGACCGCCTGCTGGCCGGAACCGGCCTGCTCCGCGACGACATCAGCCACTGGCTGGTGCACTCGGGCGGCAAGAAGGTCATCGACGCGGTCGTCGTCAACCTCGGCCTGAGCCGCCACGCCGTCCGGCACACCACCGGAGTCCTGCGCGACTACGGGAACGTCTCCAGCGGGTCGTTCCTGTTCTCCTACGAGCGTCTCCTGGAGGAACAGGTGGCCACCCCCGGCGAATACGGCGTACTCATGACCATGGGGCCCGGCTCCACCATCGAGACGGCGCTGATCCAATGGTGACCGGCGTGAGCTTCCACCTGGAGATCGACGGCTCCGCACACCTCACGGCGGCCTCCGTGCGCGCCGTGGAAGCTGCCTGCGCCGCGGCCGAGCGCGACGGGTTCCTCGCCGTGTCGGTCACCGGCGTACCGGACGGCATGCGGACCGAGGCCGACGTCGCCCTGGTCAGCAAGTGGGAACGGGCACTGCGACGGCTCGAACGGCTGCCCGCGACCACGATCGCGGTCGCCTCCGGCGCGGTCGGCGGCCCCGCGCTCGACGCGCTCCTCGCCACCGACCACCGCATCGCGACCCCCGACACCCGCCTGGAGGTCTCCCTGAGCGGTGCGGCCACCTGGCCGGGCATGGCGCTGCACCGGCTCGTCCAGCAGGCCGGCATCGCGGCGGTGCGGCGCGCGGTCCTGTTCGGGCAGCCACTGACGGCGGCGCGGGCACTGGCCCTCGACCTCGTCCACGACCTCGTCGACGCGCCCCTGCCCGCGCTGACCGAGGCCGTCGAAGCGGCCCGCCTGCGCTCCGGCCGCGAACTGGCCATCAGACGGCAGCTGATGTACGACGCCGCCACCACCAGCTTCGAGGACGCACTCGGCGCCCACCTGGCGGCCTGCGACCGCACGCTCCGCCAGGCCGCCGCGGGAGCGGGCCGGTGACGGCCGAGGCGCCCGAGGCGACCGAGGCCATGGCGGGGCTCGACGCGGACGCACGCCGGGATCTGGCCCGGCTCACCGACGACTCCGCGACCTCGGACCGGACCAGGAAACTTCGGGTCGAGATCATGGACCGGCACGCGGACGCCCTCTACGACCGGCTCACCGACGGGCGTTCGGCGCACCCGCGCCTCGCCCGGCTGATGGCCGACACGGCCAGGGCGTTCCCCACGCTGGTGCCGACCGAGATCGACCAGGGCATCTTCCTGCGCGGCGTCCTGCGCGCACCGGACGCCGGCCCGCACCTGCTGTCGTCGATGCTCCGTCCGACCGAGCGCGCGCTGGCCCTGCTGCCGGAGTTCCGCCGGACCGGGGTCCTGGAGACCCACTCGGTGCACCTGGAGCGCCGGGACGGCGTGGCCCACCTGACCATGTGCCGGGACGACTGTCTGAACGCGGAGGACAACCGCCAGGTCGACGACATGGAGACGGCGGTCGACCTGGCCCTGCTCGACCCGGCCGTGGAGGTCGGCGTGCTGCGCGGCGGGACCATGACACACCCCCGCTACCGCGGACGACGGGTCTTCAGCGCCGGCATCAACCTCAAGAGCCTGCACGCCGGGGAGATCTCCCTGGTCGACTTCCTGCTGCGGCGTGAACTCGGCTACATCAGCAAGCTCGTCAGGGGCCTGCTCGTCGAGCGGGACGACGACTGGCGGTCGGCCACGGTGGAGAAGCCGTGGATCGCCGCCGTGGACACCTTCGCCATCGGGGGAGGCTGCCAGCTCCTGCTCGTCCTCGACCATGTGATCGCCGGTTCGGACGCCTACGTCAGCCTCCCCGCCGCGCGCGAGGGCATCGTCCCCGGCGTGTCGAACCTACGGCTCGGCCGCGTCGCCGGATCGCGGCTCGCCCGCCAGGTCGTCCTGGGAGGACGGCGCATCTGGGCGACGTCCCCGGAGGCGCGGCAGCTGATCGACGAGGTCGTGGAACCCGACGAGATCGACGCCGCCGTCGACCGGGCGGCCGAGCGGCTGCGCGCCCCGGCGGCCGTCCCGAACCGCAGCCTGCTCAACCTCGCCGAGGAACCCCCCGACGTGTTCCGCGCCTACGTCGCCGAGTTCGCCCTGCGACAGGCACTGCGGCTGCACGCGGAGGACGTGAAGGACAAAGCGGCCCGATTCAGCGGCCGAGCCACATGACCCGTTCCGCACGGCCACGAGCCGTCCGGGGCGTCTTCGTCGACGCGCGCCCACCCGCGCGCAGAACTGGAGGAGTGCGGTGCGCAGTCATCAGCCCGAACCGGCCGAACCGGCAGGCACGGACACGGGAACCGTTCCCCCCGATCCGGTCGTCGCCACCGCACGCCGCCGACTGGACGAACTGCGCACCGTGCGGACACCGGTCGAGGACTTCAGGACGGCGGTCAGGGACCTGGTGGTCATCGCCTCCCCGTTCCGTGGCGGCACCACACTGTTGACGGAACTCCTCCGCGGCGCCGAGGACCTCCTGCACTTCCAGGCCGAGATGCAGCCCATCCTGCGCCTGGCCGGGTGGACCCACCCGGAGAACGGCGCCGACTCGGAACGGCTCACCGGCCTCACCGGAGACGTCGCCCTCCTCGAAGGCGAACTGGGCAGCGACGTGGGCAACCCGGTGAGCGACTGGGACGCCATCGACTGGCCGCGGTTCGCCCAGGACGTGCTGTGGCGGTGGATCGTGCAGTGGCCCACGGCACCGCTCAGCCTGGCCGAGGTCGAGTCGATGCTGGCGAAGACGCTCGCGGACAGGCCGCCCGGCGGCCCCGACGACGGCGGCGACGATCCGACCCGGGCGATTGGCCTCACCCTGCTGAAGACGCTGACGACACGGTACGAGTTCGCGAACCCGTACTACGCCGACGTCTCGGCGGCCGAGATCAACGGCATCCTCCCGGGCGCACCCCGGCCGGCCGGACCGCACGGTGACACCGTCCTCGAATTCGCGCCCCTCGCCCTGCCCAAACCCTGGAAGAGGGCGACGCGGCAGGAGGTGGAGAGCCGGACGGTCATCACCAAGACCCCGGTCAACGTCTACAAACTGCGGGCCCTCAGGGAGTTCTTCCCCCGGGCCCGCATGAGGATCATCCACCTCACCCGCAACCCGGGCGCCGCGATCAGCAGTTACCGCGAGGCATGGCAGTCGCACTGGTTCTTCAACGCCCGGGTCGGCACTCCGCTGAACATCGCCGGATACACCGAACCGGGACGACCGTGGAGCGGAGACTGGTGGAAGCTCGACTTCCCGCCGGGCTGGCAGGACCTCACCGAATCCCCGCTGGAGGAGGTCTGCGCCACCCAGTGGCGCTGCTCGCACACCGCCATCCTCGACTTCGCGGCGCGGAACAAGGACGTCGACGTCCTCCGTCTCCAGTACGAGGACCTGATCGGCACCGCCCACGAACGCTCCCGGGTCATCGACGAGTTGGCGAGCTGGCTCGGCACGGACCGCACGCCCCTGCTGGCCCCGGCGGTGCGGGGGGTGACCCCCATGAACGCCCTCACGCTGCCGCGGCGCGCGAAGTGGTACGGCAACTACGACGTGCTCAAGGACGCCCTGAACAGACCGGACGTGCTGTCGCTCGCGGCGGAGCTGGGCTACTCGACGGACCTGACCGACTGGCCGTGACCCGCGCTCGCCGGCCGTGACCGCCGCTCACCGCCGGTGGCCCCGCTCACCGGCGGTGAAGCCAGGTCAGGAAGTCGGGCGACGCCAGAGCGGCCGCCCTGGCGTGATACCTCGTCAGCTCACCGCCGGTCAGCAGGGCCGTGCCGGACCCGGACCCACCCCGCCGGAAGAAGGCCTTGTTGTCACGGGTCGTACCCAGGGGCTGGATCCGGTCCGCGGCTGCGCGCATCCGGTCGAACGAGGCGGCCGCCACCAGGTCCGCCCAGCCGGTGCCTCCGGTGGGGACCCCGAGGTGCCGGCCCAGGCGGGCCATCTCCCCCGAGAGGTCGGCCGAGAGATCCTCGTAGTGGAAGAGGAAGACCCCGGCGTCGGCACGGCGCGACCAGGCGTCCGACAGATGCCACAGCACACCCCGCAACGACGACGGCTGCCCCTCACGGGGTGGATCGTCCTCGATCCACCGGGCCAGCCACTCCCGCGGCGGCACCTGCCGCTCCTGACGCGAGCCCCCGGGCCCCGGCACACCGCCGGACCGGTCGTGGTTGCCGCTCTGGTGGTACAGCGAGATCGCGGTGTCCAGCGGATGCCGGGCGACGACGACGTGGGTGACGTCCGGCGCCGTCACGATGTCGCTCAGCGGAGTATGGGTCTTGATCAGCCGCCGGTGCGACTGACCGGTGAACGCGGCGAACACCTCGTCGCAGGGACGCGCCATGTCGTCCAGCCAGGGGGACAGTTGGGGCAGCGGCGCCGGGAGGTCCGGAGTCCGCAGGACCAGCAGGGCGCAGATCATCTGCATCCACGTGGTGCCGCTCTTGGCGGGTGTGCTGATGACGATGTCGTCCGACCTGAAGTCGAACCGGCGCCACCGCGCCGTCCGGAGGAACGTCCACAGCGAGAGGGCGGCGGCGCGTCCGCGGTCGGTCGGGACGAGCCGCACCCGTCGGCGGTCGGCCGGACCGACCCGCAGTTCCAGGTACTCGTGTGTGATCAGCGCGTCCACGGTCTCGCCGGCCTGCCGGTCGCCGATGCCCAGCACGCGCTTGAGGTCCCCGGCCGCTCCGCCCCGGAACGCCATGGCACCCAGGACGAACGGCCCGTGCCGCGGAAGGCCGTCGAATCCCGCTGCCGAGAGATGGGCGTCGAGGTCCGGCTCCACCTCCCCCGCCTCCCGGAGCAGGGAGCGGAGCATTTCATCGCTGACGGCAACAGGAAACACATCCGCAGCGTATTGACCGGCCGTCCGGCCGTCAATGCGTGCAATCTCGACAACGCCCGCCGCCCGTCCGGAAATCGAAGCGAAAGCCGCCCCTTTCCCTTTTTCGCCCGTCGGTCGTCGTTCCCAGCGGCAGTGATCCTCAGGTAGCGTGCACCGACGCCATTCGGATACCGGAGGGTTCCCATGGATATTGGCGCGATCGATCATCTCGAATGCTATGTGGCCGATGTGGACAGCTCGGCCCTCTTCCTCCGCGACGCGTTCGGCTTCCAGGTATGCGGTCGCGGCGGGCCCGAGACCGGCCTGGCCGGCTGCCGGTCGGTGCTGCTGCGCCAGCACGGGATCAGCCTTCTGCTGACGACCGCGCTGGACGAGCACCATCCGGCGGCCGGCTACGTGGAGCGCCACGGCGACGGGGTCGCCGTCATCGCCGTCACGACCGTCGACGCCCACGCGGCGTTCACCGAAGCCGTGGAACGCGGCGCGGCGGCGGTGGAACCCCCCACCGAACTCAAGGGCGACGGGACACGCGTCGCCACCGCCTCGGTGAGCGGGTTCGGCGACGTCGTCCAGCGGTTCGTCGAGCGGACGGACCCCGACGGCCCCTTCGCCCCCGGCCTCCTCGTCGAGGAACGCCCCGGGGCCACCGCGCCGGGACTGCTGAGGACCATCGACCACCTGGCCGTGTGCGTCCCCGCCGGCGAACTGGACCGCACGGTACGCGACTACCAGTCGATATTCGGATTCTCGCAGACTTTCGAGGAACGCATCATCGTCGGCTCACAGGCGATGGATTCCAAAGTGGTGCAGAGCGAAACCGGAAAAGTAACCCTGACCATTATCGAACCGGACACCACCCGGGAGCCGGGACAGATCGACGAATTCGTCCGCGCCCACGACGGAGCCGGCGTGCAGCACATCGCTTTCCTCACCCAGGACATCGCGGATGCCGTGCGCGACTGCACGAAACGCGGCGTCCGCTTCCTTTCGACGCCCTCCCGCTACTACGACGCCCTGCCCGACCGGATCGGCGAACTCGGCGTCCCCCTGGACGAGCTGCGCGAACTCAACATCCTCGCCGACCGCGACCACTGGGGCCTGCTGCTCCAGCTCTTCACCGAGTCACGGCACCCCCGGGGCACCCTCTTCTACGAGCTGATCGACCGGCGCGGTGGGCGCACCTTTGGCAGCAACAACATCAAGGCCCTCTACGAGGCGGTCGACCGGCAGCGTGCCGCGGACCGGGAACCGGCCACCTGAGACGAGCGGAGGACCGTGATGGGGCAGACACGGGCACGGACGGAAGAAGCCGACGTCGTGGTGGTGGGAGGCGGCCCGGCCGGCTCGACCGCCGCCGCACTCGTCGCCCTGCGAGGACACCGGGTGGTGCTCCTGGAGAAGGAGAGGTTCCCGAGGTACCAGATCGGCGAGTCGCTGCTGCCGGCCACGGTGCACGGAGTCTGCCGCCTCACCGGCGTCGCGGACGAACTGGCCGCCGCCGGCTTCACCAGGAAACGCGGCGGCACCTTCCGCTGGGGGTCGAGACCCGACCCGTGGACCTTCTCCTTCTCGGTCTCGCCCAGGATGGCGGGCCCCTCCTCCTTCGCCTACCAGGTGGAACGCTCGAAGTTCGACCACATCCTCCTCAACCACGCCCGCAACCTCGGCGTGGACGTCCGCGAGAGCTCGGCCGTGCACCGCGTCCTGGAGGACGGCGACCGGGTGAGCGGAGTCGGCTACACGGACGAGGACGGCGAGCGGCACGAGATCACGAGCCGGTACGTCATCGACGCCTCCGGCAACACCAGCCGGCTCTTCCACAACGTCGCCGGCACCAGGAACTACTCGGAGTTCTTCCGCAGCCTCGCTCTCTTCGGCTACTTCACCGGCGGCAAGCGACTCCCGGAGCCCAACTCCGGCAACATCCTCTCGGCGGCCTTCAAGAGCGGCTGGTTCTGGTACATCCCATTGAGCCCCGAACTGACCAGCGTCGGCGCCGTCGTACGCCGTGACATGGCGCAGAAGGTCCAGGGGGACCCAGAGGCGGCACTGAGCGCCCTGATCGACGAATGCCCCCTCATCAAGGAGTACCTGGCCGACGCCGAACGCGTCCGCACCGGTCAGTACGGGCGGCTGCGGGTGCGGAAGGACTACTCCTACCAGGCCACGTCCTACTGGCGTCCCGGGATGGTCCTCATCGGCGACGCCGCCTGCTTCGTGGACCCGGTGTTCTCCTCCGGGGTCCACCTCGCCACGTTCAGCGCGCTGCTCGCCGCGCGCTCCATCAACAGCGTCCTCGCCGGCACGGTCGGCGAACAGGACGCCTTCCGCGAGTTCGAGGCCCGATACCGCCGCGAGTACAGCGTCTTCTACGAGTTCCTCGTCTCCTTCTACGACATGAACGTCAGCGAGGAGTCGTACTTCTGGCGGGCGAAGAAGGTCACCGGCAGCTCGGCGGCGGAGTTCGAGTCGTTCATCGACCTCGTGGGCGGGGTCGCCTCCGGGGAGGCCGCGCTCACCGACGGCCGGACGGCCGCGGCGGAACTCAGGTCGAGGTCGGCGGAGTTCTCCGGCGCGGTCGACCAGGTCGCCGCGGACGACGGGGGGACGATGGTCCCCCTCTTCCGTTCCGAGGTGGTCCGCAACGCCATGCGACAGGGCGGCCAGGTCCAGAGCCACGCCATGCTGGGAGACGACGCCGAGGACGAGACACCGCTCTTCCCCGGCGGACTGGTCGGCTCACCCGACGGGCTGTCCTGGCAGACCCGCAAACGCGAGGACCCGGCCGGCTAGGACCCGGCCGTCGCCGACTTCTGCGGGGCGAACTGCGTGCGGTACACCTCCGCGTAGAGCCCGCCGCCCGCGAGCAGCTCCTCATGCGTCCCGCGCTCGGCGATCCGCCCCTCGTCGATGACCAGGATCTGGGAGGCGTCGCGGACCGTGGACAGCCGGTGCGCGATCACCAGCGACGTCCTGCCGTCCAGCGCGGTCGCCAGCGCCCGCTGGACGGCCGCCTCCGACTCCGAGTCCAGGTGCGCCGTCGCCTCGTCCAGCACCACGACCGCCGGAGACTTCAGCAGCAGCCGGGCCAGGGCGATCCGCTGCTTCTCACCCCCCGAGAGCCGATAGCCGCGATCACCCACCACCGTGTCCAGACCGTCCGCCAGCGAGGAGACCAGCTCCCAGATCTGCGCGGCCCGGCACGCCTCGACGATCTCCCGCTCCACCGCGTCCGGCCGCGCATAGGCCAGGTTGGCCCGGATGGTGTCGTGAAACAGATGGGCCTCCTGACTGACCACACCGATCGTCTCCCGCAACGAGGCGAGCGTCAGGTCCCGGACGTCCTGACCACCGATGCGCACCGCCCCCACATCGGGGTCGTACAGCCTGGGCACCAGCCGGGTGACCGTCGTCTTGCCCGACCCCGAACGGCCCACCAGCGCCGTCAGGCGGCCGGCCGGCGCCCGGAAACTCACCCGGTCCAGCACCTGCGCCGGGACCGCACGCTCGGGAACCGCCGACGCGATGGACTCCAGCGACGCCAGGGAGACCTTCTCGGCGGCCGGGTACGAGAACGACACCCCCTCGAACTCGACCTCCGGCGCGCCGGTGTCCGACGCGACCGCGAGCGGGCGGGCCCCGGGACGCTCCTTGATGATCGGCTCCAGGTCCAGCACCTCAAACACCCGGTCGAAGCTCACCAACGCCGTCAACACACTCACCTGCATGTTCGACAACTGGTTGACCGGTCCGTACAGCCGGGCCAACAGCGTGACGAGCGCGACCATGGTGCCCAGCTGGAACACCCCGTCGATGACGAGGCTGCCCCCGAGCCCGTACATGACGGCGGTGGTCAGCGACGTCAGCAGACCCATCAGGATGAAGAACGAACGCGCGTACACCGCGGTGACCGTCGCGATGTCACGGACCTTCCCGGCCCGGTCCGCGAAGAGACCGGACTCCTCCTCCGGCCGCCCGTAGAGCTTGACGAGCAGCGCACCCGACACATTGAACCGCTCGTTCATCATCGAGGCCGCCTCGGCGTCCAGCTGCATCTGCTCCCTGGTCAGCCGCTGAAGCCGCTTCCCGATCACCTTGCCGGGCAGCAGGAACAGCGGAATGAGCACCAACGCGGCCAGCGTCAACTGCCAGGACAGATACAGCATGGCCGCGAGGACGAGCACCAGCGTGAGAAGAGTGGACACCGCCTGGGACAACAGCGTCGTCACCGCCTGCTGAGCGCCGATGACATCCGTGTTCAGCCGGCTGACGAGGGACCCGGTCTGCGCCCGGGTGAAGAAGGCCATCGGCTGCCGCTGCACATGACGGAACACCTCGGTCCGCAGATCGTAGATGAGGCCCTGGCTGATCTGGGCCGAGCACCTGGTCTGTACGAACAGGACCAGCGCGTCGAGCAGCGCCAGCCCGGCGATCGCCAGGGACAGCGTGACCACCACCGAGACCCGGCCCGGCATCACACCGTCATCGATGATCACCTTGAGGATCAACGGCATGGACACCGTGATGACCGCGTCGGTCGCGGTCACGAACATCAGAAGACCCAGCCGCCATCGGTACGGCTTCGCGTAGGGGATGATCCGGCCGAGCGTGCCGGGCTTGATCTGCTGGCGGGTGACCGAATCACCGAGGCGCAGCCGTATCGGCCCGGGGCCTCCAAGCATGGGGCGCGTACCTCCTCCGTCATGGGCGACGAGACGTACCCACCCTCCATGGGAGATGTGCCAGCCGAGTATCGCTCGCCGCGACTCCGACTGACAACACACACACGGCGGTTGAAGCGCCCCGGTCCTTCACTGGCGGCAACCGGTGCCTGCTGTTAGCGTCCGCGCGAACGCACCGCCATTGGTTTCCTGCTCCAGGAGGGTGACGTTGACGACTGAGAATCCACCCGCGACACCGACCCGTCCGGTTCCCCCGGAATCCACCGCGAGCGGGGCCCTCCTCCACCGGGCCGACCTGCACGGCAGCGTCTCCGACCCGACGCTGGACACGATGAACTTCCTCAACGAAATCACCCTGCGATATCCGGGCGCCATCTCATTCGCCCCCGGCCGGCCCTACGACGGATTCTTCGACACCGGCCAGATATTCGAGCACATCCAGCGATATCTGAACCACCTCTCGGACAAAGGGAATTCACCCGAAGCCGTCCGCGACGCGATGTTCCAGTACGGCCCGACCGCGGGACGCATCCGCGAGCTGATCGCCGACTCCCTGCGCCGCGACGAGGACATCGACGTCCCCCCGGAATCCATCGTCGTGACCGTCGGCTGCCAGGAGGCGATGCTCCTCGCCGTACGGGCCCTCATCGCCGACCGCGACGACGTACTCCTCGTGGCCAGCCCCTGCTACGTCGGAATCACCGGCGCCGCCCGCCTCCTGGACGTCGAACTGATCGCGGTCGAGGAACAGGAGAGCGGCCTGCGCACCGCCGACCTGGAAGCGGCCCTCGAAACCCAGCGAGCCCGTGGACGCCGCCCCCGGGCCTTCTACGTCGTACCCGACCACTCCAACCCCTCCGGCACCACCATGCCCCTGGCCACCCGGCACAAACTGCTGGACCTGGCCGACCGCCACGACATCCTGGTCCTGGAGGACAGCCCGTACCGCCTGGTGAGCGGCGCCCCGCGCCTGCCCACCCTCAAGTCCCTCGACCGCCGCCACCGCGTGGTCCACCTCGGATCCTTCTCCAAGACGCTCTTCCCCGGCGCCCGCGTCGGCTACGCCGTCGCCGACCAGCCCGTCCGCGACGCGCACGGCCGGACCGGCCTCCTGGCCGACGAACTGGCCAAAATCAAGAGCATGGTGACCGTCAACACGTCCCCACTGAGCCAGGCCGCGGTGGCGGGCATGCTGCTGGCCGCCGAAGGACAGGTCGCCGAACTCAACAAAGAGACCTCGGCCTACTACCAGGGCACCATGCGCTCCACCCTCCACCGGCTCGAACAACGCTTCCCACCAGGCGTCCGCGAGGCGACCCGAGTCCGGTGGAACAGCCCCGAGGGCGGCTTCTTCCTGACCGTGCGGGTCCCGTTCCGCGCCGACAACGAGGCCCTCGCCCGGTCGGCCCAGGACTTCGGCGTCATCTGGACACCCATGTCCTACTTCCATCCCCACGGCGGCGGCGGCGACCACAGCATCCGCCTCTCCACCAGCTACCTGACCGAGGATCACATCAGCGAGGGCATCCAACGACTGGGCGACTTCATCGAGCACGAAGCACAACGCCCGACCGGACCCACGACCTGACAACCACGCCCGCAGACAACGCCGTTCAAGTGGCGCCACGCCCCAGTTGAACACTTCAACCACCTTGGCCCGGCCAGGACGCTGACCTCGGGCAGCGTACGGATCGACGTATTGCGTCGATCCGTTCGGCAGGACAGTATTCCTCGGGGCGGGCTCCCCGGACGACGAGCCCACCGTGTGCGCAGGTAATGGGGGAGGAATACTCGCTCGTGAGCCAGGCCATGCCGCCCATACGCGACGACGACGCACGCCGACCGCGACAGACCGGCGAAGACCCGGCCTGGCGCCGAAGGCGGCACCAGGACAGACAGCGACACCACGACCGGTCCTCCGAACGGCCGGCGGTGACGACGCTGGAAGCGGTGCGGGCATGCCGCAGCTCCTGACCAACGGTGTCCGCCTCGCCTACGAACGCCAGGGAGCGGGCACACCGGTGCTCTACATCATGGGCTCCGGCGCCGCCGGACGCGTGTGGACCGTCCACCAGACCCCGGCCGCGGTACGCGCGGGCTACGAGGCCATCACCTTCGACAATCGCGGAATCCCGCCGTCCGACAGCCCTCCCGGCAGGTACTCGCTCGCCGACCTGGCCGAGGACACACGGGGACTGATCGAAGCACTGGGCCTCGCACCCTGCCGGATCGTCGGCGTCTCCATGGGCGCCCTGATCGCCCAGGAACTGCTGCTCACCTCGCCGCACCTGGTCCACTGCGCCGTCCTCATGGCCACCAAGGCACGCTCCGACACGGCCCGGACCGCGCACGCCATGGCACACCGGGCGCTCACCGACTCCGGCGTCACCCTGCCACCCGAGTACTACGCCGCCACGACGGTCTTCGAGATGTTCTCACCGAAGACCCTCAACAACGACGACGCGATCTCCCTCTGGCTCGACACGTTCCAGATCGCGGACGGCGGCCGGCACCTGGGCGGCGGCCAGTCCTGGGCCGGCCTCACCGGCGAGGACCGCCGTCCGGCCCTGCGCGACACCACCGTCCCCTGCCGGGTCATCGCCTTCTCCGACGACCTCATCACACCACCACACCTGGGCGCCGAAGTCGCCGACGCCATCCCGGACTGCGACTACGTCGAGATCCCCTCCTGCGGCCATCTCGGCTACCTGGAACGCCCCGAAGAGATCAATTCCGCCATCCTGGAGTTCCTGCGAAAGCACGACGACTGAACGTCACCGAGCGCGATTTCAAGCCGTCAGCAGCCAGAGAGGAAAACGTAAATGACCAACCCCTTCGAGGACCCGGAAGCCACCTACCTCGTGCTCGTCAACGACGAGGGCCAGCACTCACTGTGGCCCGCCTTCATCGACGTACCGGCCGGCTGGGAGGTGATCCTCAGTGAGTCCAGCCGCCAGGAATGCATGGACTTCATCGAGACCAACTGGACCGACCTCCGCCCCAACAGCCTGATCAAGGCCATGGAGAACAACTAGGTCCACCACTCCGCAAGACGAGTTGTCAGCCGGCCGAGCAGCCGGCTCCTGTGCCGCTCACGGGCAGTCGAAAGCCGAGGAGGTCAGGTCAGGTATGTCCCATGACGCGGAACACGGCCAGGAGCTGATGACGGGGCAACTCGCCATCTGGAACGCACTCCAACTCGAACCCGTGGACCCGATCTTCAACATCGCCGAATACCTCGACATCCAGGGCGACCTGAATGCCGAGGTATTCGTGGCCGCACTGCGCCGGCTCCTGGGCGAATCCGACTCCCTCCACGCCTGCTTCCGCGGCACCGGCACGGAGGCCAGGCAGTACAGGATGCCGCCGGACCGACTGCCCATCCACGTCATGGACGTCACCTCCTCCGCCGCCCCCGCCGCAGCCGCGGTCGAGTGGATGCGCGCCGACATGAACCGCTCCCTCGACGTGGCGAACGGCCCGCTCGCCACCCACGCCGTCTTCCGGATCGCGGAGCGGCGCTACTTCTGGTACATGTGCGCCCACCACCTCGTCGGCGACGGCTTCAGCGCCACCGTGCTCGTCGCCAGGCTGTCGCACATCTACGCCGCCCTGCTCGCCGGCGACGACCCCGCCGAGTCCGAGGGTGCCCTGGAGTCCTCCTCACTCCTCCTGGAGGAGGACCGCAGATACCGCCAGTCGGAAGAATTCCGGGAGGACCGGCGCTTCTGGCTCGACCTGCTCGCCGACTGCCCTGGCACGGCCACCATCAGCGGCCTGCCCGTGCGCAGGGCCAGGTTCCTGCGTCGCAGGCACCTGGTCGAGGTCGACCGCGACCAGGCGGCCCGCATGAGGTCGTCCGCACGGAGACTCCGCACCAGCCTGGCCGGACTCGCGATCACGGCCGGCGCCGCATGCCTGCACCAGATCACCGGAGCCGACGACCTCACCTTCGGCATCCCCGTCCTGGGACGCGCCAACAACCGCCTGCGCGGAATCCCCGGCACGACCACCAACATCGTCCCCGTCCGCTCCCGGCTGGACCCCAGCGCCACGCTGGCCGACATCGTGCGCGCCACCTCACGCAACGTCCGTGCCTCACTGAAGCACCAGCGCTACCACCAGATGGACATCCTCAAAGACCTGCACCGCGTGGGATCCGGCCCCGTCTTCGGCACGATCCTCAACGTCATGTCGTTCGACTACCAGGTCCAGTTCGGGGACTGCACGGCGACGGCCCACAACATCTCCAGCGGACCGGTCGACGACGTCCAGATCTCCATCTACGACCGCTCGACCGACGCCGGCTTCGAAATCGCCGTCGACGTGAACCCCGAGACCTACAGCGCCGAGGCGGCGGCGGACATCGCCCGCCGCTTCCTGCACGCCCTGGAACAGCTCACCGACGCTTCCCCCACGGAGCGGGTCGGCCGCCTGCAGCTGCTTTCGGAGACGGATCGGCACCAAGTGATCTCCGAGTGGAATGACACGGGTGTGGTGGTGGGGGATGTGTCGGTGGTGGGGTTGTTCGGGGAGGTGGTGGGGCGGGATCGGGGTGCGGTGGCGGTGGTGTGTGGGGATGAGCGGGTGTCGTATGGGGAGTTGGA
>NZ_JBHXNW010000113.1:0-22252 GCF_042717365.1 Streptomyces sp. NPDC058534 | reverse complement strand
CGGTGTCACAGGTTCGATGTGTGGGGGTAACTAACGCTTGGACCACTTCCGGTGGGGGAGGCGGATGGGACCGGCACACCGGCGCCGGCTTCGATTCCCCCCCCCCCCCCCCCCGCGACAGTCGACCAGCAGCATGCCGACCCCGCAAACGCTGGCCGCGCCGGAAGGCGGGTGCTTGGGTATCCGGCCCCCGGAGCGACTACCCCGAGCGACTACCCCGAGCGACTACCCGGGGCCGACGGTGGTCGGCGGCGCCGTCGTCGCCGAGTAGACCGACCGCACGCCCGAGACCGGGGCGGCGGCTGCCGCGGCCGGCGCGGCGGCGGCGCTGGCCATGCCCACGACGGCGCCCGCGGCGACATCGCCGGGGTAGTGCACGCCGGTGTGGACCCGGGAGTAGCCGACGGCGCTCGCCAGCGCGCCCAGGGGTACGGCGGCGGCGGGCAGCACGACGCCGACGGCCGTGGCGAACGCGACCGCCGCGGCCGTGTGCCCTGACGGGAAGGACGCCGACGCGGGCATGGGCACGTACCGGTCCACGGTCACCCGCGCCGACTCCCGGTCAGGCCGCGCCCTGCGCACCAGCCGCTTGCCCAGCAGGTTCGTCGAGGCCGAGGCCACGGCGACCGCCCCGGCCCCGACGAGTGCGGCCCGGCGCGCCCGCGCGCCGCTCAGGGCGAGGGCGGCGGCGATCCCGAGGGAGACCTTCGAATGGTCCGCGGCGTGGGAGAGGCGGCGCAGCGCCCGGTCGAGGGTGGGCGTGGAAGTGGCGGCGACCGCCGCGTACAGCGCGCCGTCGACGGCCCGCAGGTCACCGAGCACGGCGGCGAGGGCCCGACCGGGGGCCCGTCGGGGAGCGGGCAGCGGGTCCGGCGGGCCGCCGGTGTCCTCGTCGGCGTTGGTCGGTTCGGTCATCGGCTCCCGCTCCGTGGGCCGGCCGGCGTACCGGGCGTGGTCCGTCGCCGTACCATCCTGGTCCGCCTCCGTGCCCTCGGCGCGTCGGCGGGGCCCGTCCGGGGGACGTGGAACGTACGTGGAACGGGGCCGGGCTGTTCCGCTGAGCCGACGCCGCACCCGGCGTGGTGGTCGCCGCTCAGCCGGCGGCCCGGAAGGACCGCAGGCGCAGCGAGTTGGCGACGACGAAGACCGAGGAGAAGGCCATGGCCGCACCGGCGATCATCGGGTTGAGGAGTCCGGCCGCGGCGAGCGGCAGCGCGGCGATCAGGTCCGGTACGGACACCTCACCCCCGTAACTGACCTTGGCCTTCTCCGTCGCGTAATTGACGGTGGCGCTGACCCCGTCCATCCGGTTCAGCTTCTTCTCGATCCGGGCGGCACATGAAGCGCAGGTCATGCCGCCGATGGCGAGTTCCACCCCGGCCGGTGCGATGGTCGTACCGGTGGTCATGGCTGCTCCTGACGAGTGCGCGGCGCGTGCTGAGTGGCCCATACGGGTAGGGGGTATCCTCCCTCCATTCATATATACCCAGAGGGGGTATTGAAAGCAAGCGTTCATCCCGCTTGACTCACTACCCCCCGGGGGTATTGTGAAATGCAGGAAAAGCCTCCGCCCGCGCCGTGTGAGCCGGAGGCCCGGAACCCGAGGAGACGACCGCCATGCGCACCGGACTGAGGATCACCGCGTTCGCCGCCGCACTCGCCGCGACCTTCGGCACCGCCTACGGCGTCGGCCTGGGAGTGGACCCCGTCGTCGAGGAGGGCGCCCCGCCCGCGCCCCACGACGAGCACGGCGGGCCGGCGCCCCGGGAGCCGGAGGGCGGCGGCCACGGGGGACACGAGAGCACCCCGCCCGGCGGACTCCAGGTCTCCGAGAAGGGCTACACCCTCGACCTCGCCACCCCGCGCGTCAGCGCCGGTGAGCGTGCCGAGCTGCGCTTCGCGGTCCGGGACGCGAGCGGCCGGGCCGTCACCGCGTACCAGCGCGAGCACGACAAGGAACTCCACCTCATCGTGGCCTCACGCGACCTGGTCACCTACCGCCACCTGCACCCCACCCGCGCCGCCGACGGCACCTGGAGCACGCCCGTCGACCTGCCTCGCGCGGGCGGCTACCGCGTCTTCGCCGACTTCACTCCGGCGGGCAAGGGCGCCGAGAACCTCACCCTCGGTGTCGACCTCGCCGCCTCCGGCCGCTACGAGCCCGCGCGGATGCCGGCCCTCAACGGCACTGCCAGGACCGACGGTTACCAGGTCGAACTCGCCGGGTCCCTGCGCCCCGGCAAAGCGAGCGAGCTGAAGTTCGAGGTGTCCCGCGACGGCGAACCCGTCAACGACCTCCAGCCCTATCTCGGCGCCTACGGCCACCTGGTCGCCCTGCGCTCCGGTGACCTCGCCTACCTGCACGTCCATCCGGGCGGCGAGCTCGGCGACGGGACCACCAGGCCCGGCCCGGACATCTCCTTCACGGCCACCGCGCCAAGCGACGGCGCCTACCGCCTCTTCCTGGACTTCCGGCACCGGGGCGAGGTCCACACCGCCGCCTTCACCGTGCGGGCCGGAGCGGCGCCGGACGCGGCGGAACCGGCGCCCTCCTCGCCGACCGAACACGGCGACGGGCACGGGTACTGAGGCACGGCGACGGGGCACGGGCACTGAGGCACGGCGACGGGCACTGAGGCTCCGGCGAACCGCTCCTACGAGCCGGCCGTCACCACCCGGACCCCCGCCTCCTCGAACTGCCGCACCAGCTCCGGGTCGGCCGAGGCGTCCGTGACCAGCGTGTCCACCGACTCCGTCGCGCAGATCCGGGCGAACGCCCGCCGGCCCAGCTTGCTGGAGTCGGCGGCCACCACCACACGCTCGGCGCGCTCACACAGCACCCGGTTGATCGCCGCCTCCGCCTCGTCGTGTGCCGCCGCACCGTGCGCGGCGTCGAAGGCGACGACACCCAGCACCGCCACGTCGAGCGTCACCTGTCCCAGCACGCCGTCCGCGAGCGGCCCGATCAGCTCGTACGACTGCGCCCGGGCCACTCCGCCGGTCACCACGATCTTGAACTGCGGCCGGACGGCCAGCTCGTTGGCGATGTTGAGCGCGTTGGTGACCACCGTCAGCGCGGGCGTCCCGGCGGCCAGGTCGGCGCGCACGGCAAGGGCGCGCGCCACCTCCGTGGTGGTCGTGCCCCCGGTCAGTCCCACCGCCTCTCCGGGCGCCACCAGGGCGGCGACCGCCTGTGCGACGCGCTGCTTCTCCGAGGCGCGGCGGGCGGTCTTGTAGCGCAGCGGCAGCTCGTACGACACCCCGTGCACGACCGCGCCACCGCGCGTGCGCACGAGCATCTGCTGCTCGGCGAGCCGGTCGAAGTCACGGCGGATCGTCGCCGCCGAGACCTCCAGCTCGGTCGCCGCCTCCTCGACGTCCAGCCGGCCCCGCTCCACGAGCAGTTCCAGCAGCGCCTTCCAGCGGGCGTCGCGCGACATCCGCGCCTCCGTTCCTCGATCTCCCGCCGACCCTAGCGCACGGTTCACTTCCCCGAATTGCTTGATTGTGCTCGAAAGCTCGCTATATCTTGCAGGAACAATCAGATCGGTCGATCGGGGAGTGTGCGGCATGACGCATGTCGAGGACGAGCTCAACAGCCAGCCCGAGTGCTGGACACGCGCCGCCGCGGAGGCGGCGGGGCACGCGGCGGCGCTGCCCGCGACGGGCGAGCGGGTGGCCGTCGTCGGATGCGGCACCTCGTACTTCATGGCGCAGTCGGTGGCGGCGCTGCGCGAGGGCGCGGGCCAGGGCGAGACGGACGCGTTCGCCGCCTCCGAGTTCCCGCGGGGACGCGCGTACGACCGGGTCGTCGCCCTCACCCGCTCCGGCACCACCACCGAAGTGCTGGAGCTGCTCGCGGAGTTGAAGGGCCGCACCCGTACCGTCGCGCTCACCGCGGACCCGGAGACGCCGGTCATGGCCGCCGCCGACGACGTGGTCGTCCTCGACTTCGCCGACGAACGGTCGGTCGTCCAGACCCGGTTCGCGACCACCGCCCTCACCCTGCTCCGCGCCCACCTGGGCCTGCACACCGACGCCGTCGTCGCCGACGCCCGCACGGCGCTCGCCGCCGCGCTGCCCGAAGGGCTGGTCGAGCGCACCCAGTTCACCTTCCTCGGCCGGGACTGGACCGTCGGACTGGCCAACGAGGCCGGCCTGAAGATGCGCGAGGCCTCCCTGTCCTGGACCGAGGCCTACCCGGCGATGGAGTATCGACACGGGCCCATCAGCATCAGCACCGCCGGCACGGCCACCTGGATGTTCGGCGAGGCACCCGAGGGACTGGCCGACCAGGTCCGCGACACCGGCGCGATGTGGGTGCCGGGGGAGCTGGACCCGCTCGCCGAACTGGTCCGCGCCCAGCGGCTCGCGGTCGCCGTCGCCGCGGCCCGCGGCCTCGACCCGGACCGCCCGCGCCACCTCACCCGCTCGGTGATCCTCGCCCCCTGACGCCGCCGCGCGCACCCGGCGCGCGCACCCGCCGCGCGCACTCGACACCCGTCCCCGACACCCGCCCCCGACACCCGTGCCCCGACGCCCGGGAAGGGAGAGACCGTGCCCCTCGCCAGCACCGGCGACCTGGTCGGCCGCGCCGCGGCCGCACGCTCCGCCGTAGCCGCCTTCAACATCATCACCCTGGAACACATCGAGGCCGTCATCGCCGGCGCCGAGTCCGTGCGCATGCCCGTCGTGCTCCAGGTCAGCGAGAACGCCGTGAAGTACCGCTACGGCCGCCTGCTGCCCCTGGCGGCCGCGGCCGTCGCCGCCGCCGAGGGCGCCGCCGTGCCCGTCGCCCTGCACCTCGACCATGTCCAGAGCGACGGCCTGCTGCGCCAGGCACGGGACGCCGGCTTCAGCTCCGTCATGTACGACGCCTCCCGGCTGCCGTACGCGGAGAACCTCGCGGCCACCAGGGCCGCCGCCGGCTGGGCGCACGCCCAGGGGCTGTGGATCGAGGCCGAACTGGGGGAGGTCGGCGGCAAGAACGGCGCGGCGCCGCTCGACGCCCACGCCCCCGGGGCCCGCACCGACCCCGCCGAGGCGCGCGCCTACGTCGCCGAATCCGGCGTGGACGCCCTGGCCGTCGCCGTCGGCAGCTCCCACGCGATGACCACCCGCACCGCGGCCCTCGACCACGACCTGCTGAAGGAACTGTCGAGCGCCCTGGACGTCCCGCTCGTCCTGCACGGCTCCTCCGGCGTCCCGGACCCCGAACTCGCCGCGGCCGTCGCGGGCGGCATCGCCAAGGTCAACGTCGGCACCGCCCTCAACATCGCCATGACCGGCGCGATCCGGGAGCACCTCGCCGCCCGCCCCGACGCGGCCGACTCGCGGGGCTACCTCACCGCCGGAAGGGAGGCCATGGCACGGACGGTGGCGACGATCATCCAGGTGGTCGCCGGCCCTACGTCCTGACGGCCCTCAGCACCACGAACCGGCTGTCGCTCGCCACCAGGTCACTGTTGCCGAACAGGCGCTTCAGCTTGACGTGGTAGCCCAGATGCCGGTTGCCGACCACCCACAGCTCGCCGCCGGGGCGCAGCGCGCGCCGCGCCCCGGTGAACATCCGCCACGCCGTGGCGTCGGTCGTCGCCTGGTGGGAGTGGAAGGGCGGGTTGTTGAGCACCAGGTCGACACTGCCGTCGGGCACCCCGGCCAGCCCGTCGCCCACCCGGAACTCCGCCTGTCCCGTCGCCCCGTTCGCCTTGTACGTCGCCTCCGCCGAGGCCGCGGCCTGGAACGACTCGTCGGTGAACAGCACCTCCGCCCCGGGGTCGGCCAGCGCCATCGCCGTACCGACCACACCGTTGCCACAGCCCAGGTCCACCACCCGGCGGGCGCCGCCGGCCGTCGGCAGGTGCTGGAGGAAGAACCGGGTGCCGACGTCCAGCCGGTCGGCGCAGAACACGCCGGCGTGGTTGACGACGGCCCGGCCGGAGAGCAGCGGACCGACGTCGTCGGGGAGCCGGTAGGTGAGCGGCCAGGGATTGGCCGGCCGCCGCAGGGCGGGGTCGGGCGTGGCGAAGATCAGCCGGGCCTTCTTCACGGCCAACGAGGTCCTGGTCGGGCCCACGATCCGCTCGAACAGCCGGAGCGTCGAGGTGTGGATCTCCTTGACCATCCCGGCGCCGACGACGACCGTGCCCTCGTGCAGCGCGGGCGCCAGCCGCAGCAACTGGTCCTCCAGCAGCGCCAGGCTCTTGGGCACCCGCACCAGCAGCACGTCGACGCGGTCCGGCGGAGGGTCCTGCGTGGTCAGCAGGCGCACGCCGCCGGGCTCGGCGCCGGCCCGTTCCAGGTTGACGCGAGTCGCCTCCCGGGTGAGGTGGGAGTCGGTGATCTGCACCGGCCGGTGGCCCGCCAGCGCCGTCGCCAGCGCCCCCCAGCGGTCCCCGAGCACCACGACCGTGCCGGTCAGCGGGACCTCCCGCTCCGCGAGGTGCCCGAGCAGATACTCGTCGGAGGCGTCCCAGGCCCGGAGCCGGTCGCGCGGGTCCTCGGGGAAGCGGGTCAGCACCTGCTCGCCCCATGGCGTCGTCATACGGTCACTGCGGTCGTTCATCGTGTGCCCAGGCTAACCGAGCCGCAGCTCAGGCCCCTGGGGCCGGTCCGGCGGATCATGCCGCGGACGCGGGCTCCGGCACGCCCTCTGCGGACCACCAGACCCCGCTCGCTTCCGATGATCGGGTGCCTTCGTTCCCGCGCCCTGATCCGCCGGACAGGCCCTGGCGCGGACCGGGCGCGACGCGGGCAGGATGGGGACATGGAGGCCGAGCTGTTCCCCAGGAGCCGTACCGAGACCGCGCCCGGCGCCGTCCACGTGCCGGACTGGCTGACGCCCGGACGGCAGCGCGAGCTGCTGCACGCCTGCCGCGAGTGGGCCCGCCCCCCGGCGGGACTGCGCACGGTCCACACCCCCGGCGGCGGCACCATGACCGCCCGGCAGGTCTGTCTCGGCCGGCACTGGCACCCGTACGCCTACGCCCGCACCGTCGTCGACGGCGACGGTACGCCCGTGAAGCCCTTCCCGGCCTGGCTCGGCGAGCTGGGCCGCAGCGCGGTGACCGACGCGCTGGGCGCCGGCGCGGCGGAGGACGCGCCGTACGACATCGCACTGGTCAACTTCTACGACGCCGACGCCCGCATGGGCATGCACCGCGACGCCGACGAGCGCTCCGACGCGCCCGTGGTCTCCCTGAGCCTCGGCGACACCTGCGTCTTCCGCTTCGGCAACCCGGAGACCCGGACCCGCCCCTACACCGACGTCGAACTGCGCAGCGGCGACCTGTTCGTCTTCGGCGGGCCCTCCCGGCTCGCGTACCACGGCGTGCCCAGGGTGCACGCGGGCACCGCACCGCCCGAGTTGGGGCTCACCGGACGGCTGAACATCACGCTCAGGGTCAGCGGCCTCTAGGCACGCCATACCTGCGGATCATGGGAGACTCCCCTCCATGAGCGGCAAGGCGGACCCCCGGGCGGCGGGGGAAGGGACCACCTCCAGGACGCGGCTGGAGCGGGGGCGCGGTGCGCTCGGACCCGCGTTGGAGCTCGTGCACACCGGACGCGCCCCCACCAGGGCCGTCCTCACCGCGGAACTCGGCGTGACCCGGGCCACGGCCGGCGCCGTCGCCGCCGAACTGGAGGCGCTCGGCCTGATCCGGGTCGACGCCAGGCCCGGGGCGGCGGCCGGTTCGCAGGGCCGCCCCTCGCACCGCCTCGCGGTCGCCGAGGACGGCCCCGTCGCGCTCGCCGCCCAGGTCCACGCCGACGGCTTCCGCGCGGCCCTGGTCGGTCTCGGCGGCCGGATCGTGGCCACCGCGCCCGGCTGCGAGGTCGTCGACGCCGATCCGGCGAAGGTGCTCGGCTCCGTCGTCGAGGCGGGCGCGGAGCTGTTGCGGGAGACCGGGCGGCGCTGTGTCGGCGCGGGGCTCGCCGTGCCGTCCGCCGTCGCGGAACCGGAGGGCCTGGCCCTGAACCCGCTGCACCTGGCCTGGCCCGCGGGCGCGCCCGTGCGGCGGATCTTCGCCGAGCAGGTGCGCGCCGCCGGTATCGAAGGGCCCGCGTTCGCCGCGAACGACGTCAACCTCGCGGCCCTCGCCGAACACCGGCACGGCGCCGGGCGCGGTGCGCGCGACCTGCTGTGCGTGGCCACCGGCCACCGGGGCGTCGGCGGCGCCCTCGTCCTCGACGGCCGCCTGCACATGGGGAGTTCGGGTCTGGCCCTGGAGGTCGGCCATCTCGCCGTCAACCCCGAGGGCCGCCCCTGCCACTGCGGCAGCCGCGGCTGCCTGGACGTGGAGGCCGACCCGCTGGCCTTCCTCACGACGGCCGGCCGCGAGCCGGGGCCCGAGGTGTCCCTGCTCCAGCAGTCCTACGACCTGATCCGCGACCACTACACCGACCCGGCCGTCCGCACCGCCACCGAGGCCCTCATCGACCGCCTCGGCCTGGGTCTCGCGGGCCTGGTGAACATCCTCAACCCGGACCGCATCATCCTCGGCGGACTCCACCGCGCCCTCCTCGACGCCGACCCCGAGCGGCTGCGCGCGGTCGTCGCCGACCGCAGCCTGTGGGGCCAGAGCGGCGGCGTGCCCATCCTGCCGTGCGGCCTGGACCACAACAGCCTGGTCGGCGCCGCCGAGTTGGCCTGGCAGCCGGTCCTGGACGACCCGCTGGGCGCGCTGGTCTAGGGCCGGGCGGGCGGACGGCTCAGGGCGTCGGCCGGTCGCCTCCGCTGGGGGCGTTGCTCAGGTCGACCACGCAGAAGACGTTGCCGTCCGGGTCCGCGAGGACGACGAAGTCGGGGTCGGGCGGATAGAGGTCCCAGTCGACCTCCCGCGCGCCGAGGCCGACCAGCCGCCGCACCTCCGTCCGTTGTTCCTCCGCCGAGTCCGTGAAGAGGTCCAGGTGGAGACGGGGGCGCGGCTCGGCCGGCGACTCGCTGCGCATCAGAGCGAGCGCCCGCCCGGAGCCGTCGGCGCGGTTGAGCGTGCGCCAGGTCTCGCTCCGCCACTCCTCCGTGGCGACCAGATCGAGCGCCGTCGTCCAGAACGCCTCCGCGCGGGGCACGTCCGTGACGCCGATGACGGGGATACCGAGTCTCAACATGTGCCCGAGCCTACGTACTGGGCGATCCCGTGGCCGAGCGACCAGTCGGCGGAGCCGTTCTCGGTGAGGGTGACGAAGACGTTCCGGGGTTCGGTACCCGCGTAGGCCTCGGCGAGTTCGGCGATCCGGCGGTACAGCGCCTGCTTCCGCCCGGTCGTCCGGCCCGCGCGGAGCGTGATCGCCACGAAGACGATGCCCTCGTCCCGGTGCACCCCGAGGTAGTCGTCGTACCGCAGCGCGCCGCGGGCGCCGTCGTGAGCGGTGAGGACCTGGAACCGGTCGTCGTGCGGGATGCCGAGCGTCTCGACCAGGGCGTCGTGGACGGCGCGGCCGAGCGCGTCGAGGCGGTCGGCGTCGGTGCCGTGGGCGTCTATGCGGACGAAGGGCATGCGGGCATCTCCCGTTCGGGCAGAGGGTGGCTCGGTGGCTCGGTGGCTCGGTGGCTCGGTGGTTCAGGGGTTTGGCGGGTCGGAGTGTCGGGTGCTATCGGGTGCCCGGGTCAGCGCCACTCCACGGCGAACGCCCGCGCGGGGTTGTCGGTCAGGACGCGCCGCACCAGGTCCTCGCCCACGGCGAGCGCCGGCCGGGGCGCCACCCGGCGCAGCAGATGGGGCATCCCAGGGCCGCCGTCGACCCACCGGGCGGCGGCCGTTGTCGTGTCGCCGCCGAGCAGGACCTGGTCGCCGTGGCCGGCGTCGGCGAGCGCCCGTACGGCGTCCGGCATCCGCCAGTCGGTGGCGTGGTGGGCCCGCGACGGCCCGTCGAAGGCCAGATAGCACCCCGAGGCGGCGGCCTGCCGGTGCACCACGGGATCGGGGGAGCGGTTGAGGTGGCCGAATCACCCGCCGCGGCGGCACGCCCAACTCGCCGCACAGCAGCTCCAGTACGTCAAGCGCACCGGTCCCCGGTTCCAGGTGCACGGCGATCGGCGCCCCCGTCGCGTGGTGCGCCCCGGCCGCCGCCGACATGGCCCACCGCGCGTGCGCGTGGAGCGTGTGGAAGCCGCCCGCGACCTTGACGGGCCCCGCGCGGACGCCCGACGTGCCGATGCCCTCGGTGAGTTCGGCGACGAAGACCTCGGGGGGCCGGCCCCGCAGCTCGGCGAGCGTCGACTCGCCGTAGTGGAGATCCTGGTGCAGCCCCGTGGCGGCCACCAGGTGCACTCCGGTCTCGCGGGACAACGCCGGCAGGTCGGCGGCCCTGCGGCCCAGACCGTACGGCGTCCACTGGACCACGGTCCCGCCGCCCTGCTCACGGAACGCGGCCAGTTCGGCCCGTGCCGCCGGCACACTGTGCAACTCCTCACCGGGGAGCCGGGGGCCGGCGAAGAACAGGTGGTCGTGCGCGTCGCACACGCCCAACTCCCCTGGCGGCACGTCCCCGAGGACGGTGCGGACGGCGGCGGTCACCACTGGCGCCCCCGGGGCAGCCGCTCCCGCTCCGGTGCCGACACGTGCAGCACCTGGAAGACCTCGCCCTCCACCCCGTCCGGCGCCTCGTCGGCGTGCAGCGAGAAGTGGACCAGCTCCCAGCGGCCGGTGTCCACGACCGCCGCCGCGAGCACCACGCCGTCCCCGGCCGCCAGTCGCCCGGTCTCCCGCACCGCCTCCGCCGCCGCCTCCGACAGGGCCACCCCCTCCGGCACCGGCCGCCGGCGTCGTATCGCCACCCGCGCGGGGGAGCGGGCGGCGCCGCCCTCCTCGTAGGCCAGGCCCGTCCACTGCCGGACCGCGGGCCGGCCGAAGTCGTCGGTGGGCCGCTGGAAGGGGCCCTCCCAGAGGAAGGAGTTCATGCCCTCCACGGTGTGCCACAGGTAGAACGGCGCGTACTGGTTGACCGGCGAACCGTGCACCCCGCGCTCCCGCATCAGATACGCCTTGGCGCCGAGACCGGGCCAGTCGTCCAGCAGGTGCCCGGTGCGGGCGACCCGCGCCCGGATGACGTCCATCGGGTAGTCGGCGGGCAGGGTGAACTCGTACTGCATGGCGTGCATCGGCGCGGACTCCTTACCGGGCGGGGGCGTCGTGCGGGGCCAGCAGGGCCAGCAGTCCCCGGACCGCGGCGTCGAACGCGGTGGGCGAGCCGGACGCGCGGGCGAGGACGTAACCGCCCTGGACGGTCGCGACGACGGCCGCCGCGATCTCCTCGCCGTCCAGTGAGGGCGTGAACTCGCCCTGCTCCCTGCCCTCCTCGACGATCCGGGCGATGTGCTCCCTGAGCCAGTCGAGCGTCTCGTCGACGGGCGCGCGCAGGGCGTCGTCGGCGATCACGTCCGGGTCCATGGTCAGCCGCCCCACCGGGCAGCCGCGCAGCACCTCGCGCTCGCGCCGCAGATAGGCCGCGATCCGCTCGTACGGCGTTCCCGGACCGTCCAGTACTCCCCCGGCGGTGGCCCGCATCTCCTCGGCGGTCCGCCGGATCGCGGCCAGCGCGAGATCGGGCTTTCCGCCCTTGAAGTGGTGGTACATGCTGCCCTGCCCGGCGCCGGCCCGCTCCAGGATCGCCTTGGGGCTGGTCCCCACGTATCCCCGCTCCCACAACAGCTCGCGGGTGGACTCGATCAGTCGCTCCGAGGTGCTCATGCACTCACTGTACATACTAGTAGTTACAGAGGTCGAGGCGCAGGACACCGGACTCCGGCGGGGGAGGAAGCAGGCCCGGACGGCACACGTACTCCCCGCGGGGTACGGACAGTGCCGCTGGCCGTACGACGACCGGGACCCACCCCGGGGGCGACGCTCGGAAGCGACACGAAGGACATCGCTACCGAGGAGTTGGACGACATGGAGACCCTGGCACACTTCGGCGACGGCGGGCCCGGCCCCTGGATCCTGTTCTTCCCGCTGATCTGGGCGCTGGCCATCGGCGCCGGCATCACCCTGCTGCGCCGCACCGTCTGGCGCGGGCGCCGCGGACCGTGGCGGCCCCCCGTCGAGGACAACTCGCCCATCGCCGTACTCGGCCACCGCTTCGCCTCCGGCGAGATCGACGAGGACGAGTACTGGCGCCGGCTCTCCGTGCTGGACGAGCAGTTCGGCCGGACCCGCAAGGGCGGTGCGGCATGACCACGACGACCGTCACCAGGGCCGCCGCCCGGGTCGTCGACGCCGTGAAGGTGTACGGCGGTGGCGACACCGCCGTACGCGCCCTGGACGGGGTGAGCGTGGACTTCCCGGCCGGCCGCTTCACGGCGATCATGGGGCCCTCGGGCTCCGGCAAGTCGACCCTGATGCACTGCGCCGCCGGACTGGACACGCTCACCTCGGGCACCGCCCGCATCGGCGACACCGACCTGAGCACCCTCGACGACCGACGGCTGACACTGCTGCGCCGCGACCGGGTCGGCTTCGTGTTCCAGGCCTTCAACCTGGTCCCGACGCTGACCGTCGCCGAGAACATCACCCTCCCGCTCGACCTCGCGGGCCGCCGCGGCGACACCGAGTGGGTCGACGCGCTGATCGACGTCGTCGGACTGCGCGACCGCCTCCACCACCGTCCGGCCGAACTCTCCGGCGGACAGCAGCAGCGCGTCGCAGTGGCCCGCGCCTTCGCCGGACAGCCGGACGTGGTCTTCGCCGACGAACCCACCGGAAACCTCGACTCCCGCTCCGGCGGCGAGGTGCTCGGCCTCCTCGGCCGCACCGTGCGGCAGACCGGCCGCACGGTCGTCATGGTCACCCACGACCCGGTCGCGGCCGCCCACGCGGACGAGGTCGTCTTCCTCGCGGACGGACGCCTCGTCGACCGCATGGACGCCCCGACCGCCGACAAGGTCCTGGACCGGATGAAAGCCTTCGAGGTGCCGTCATGAACGCCTCCGTCCGCCTCAGCGTCTCCTCGCTGCGGGCCCACAAGCGGCGTTTCGCCGGGACGTTCCTCGCCGTCGTCCTCGGCGTCGCCTTCCTGACCGGCACCCTGGTCATGGGCGACACGCTCCGCGCGAGCTTCGACACCATGTTCGGCAACGCCAGCGGCGGCACGGACGCCGTGGTGCGCAGCGCGGACGCCATCACCACGCCGGGCGAGAGCCAGGGCGTACGGCAGCCCGTCTCCACCGACCTGGTGAAGACGGTCGAGCGGGTACCCGGCGTCGCGGCCGCCGCCCCCAGCATCCAGGGCGCGGGCCAGCTCGTCGGCGCGGACGGCGACCCGATCGGCGGCCAGGGCCCGCCCACCCTGGCCGGCAACTGGATCACCGACCCCGAGCTGAACCCGTACCGCCTCGCCGAGGGCCGCGTCCCGCAGAAGTCCGGCGAGGTCGTCGTCAACCGGGGCACCGCCGAGCGGGGCGGCCTCGCCATCGGCGACACGACGACCCTGCGCACGCCCGACCCGGTCGAGGTCACCGTCGTCGGCCTCGCGACCTTCGGCGGCGAGGACGGCATGGCCCAGGTGACGTTCACCGGCATGACGCGGGCCGACGCGGAGAAGTACCTCACCGCGCGTCCGGGCCAGGCGGCGAGCATCCAGGTGCGCGCCGGTCCCGGCGTCGGCCAGCAGGAACTCGTCGACCGGCTGACCCCCGTACTGCCGGGTGGCGTCGAGGCCATCACCGGTGAGGAGTCGGCCGCGGAGAACACCGACATGATCTCCAGTCAGTTCCTGACCCTGTTCACGACCTTCCTGCTCGTCTTCTCCGGCATCGCCCTGCTGGTCGCGACCTTCTCGATCCACAACACCTTCGCCATCGTGGTCGCCCAGCGCACCCGCGAGAACGCCCTGTTGCGGGCGCTCGGCGCCTCCCGGCGTCAGATCACCGCCGCCACCCTCGTCGAGGCGGCCGTCGTGGCCGTGACCGCGTCCGCCGCGGGACTCGCCGCCGGCATCGGCATCGCGGCCGGACTCCAGGCACTGTTCCCGGCGATCGGGTTCCCCTTCCCCGAGGGCGCGTTGGTGATCGGCGCCCTGTCGATGCTGCTCCCGCTCGCCGTCGGCGTCGTGGTCTGCCTCGGCTCGGCCCTGCTGCCCGCCGCCCGGGCCGGCCGCACCGCACCCCTGGCCGCGCTGCGCGAGACGGCCGTCGACACGTCCGGCGCCTCCCGCGCCCGCGCGGTCACCGGCACGGCGCTCATGGTGCTCGCCCTCGCGGTGACCCTGGGCGGAGTCCTGCTCTCCCCGTCGGTCTGGCTGGCGGGACTGGGCGGCGTACTGGCCCTGGCGGCCTTCGTGGTGCTCGGCCCGGTCGCCTCGGCCACCGCCGTACGTGTCCTCGGCGCACCGCTGGACCGGCTGCGCGGCGTCACCGGCGTCCTCGCCCGGCGCAACGCCCTGCGCAGCCCCAAGCGCACGGCCGCCACGGCCGGGGCGCTGATGATCGGGGTGGCCGTCGTGTCCCTGTTCACGGTGTTCGGAGCCTCGCTGAAGGCGACCATGGACCAGACCGTCTCCCGGTCCTTCGCGGGCGACGTCGCCGTCAGCGCCCCGTCCTTCGGCGCGGGCGGCAGCGGCCTCAGTCCGCGACTGGCCGGCGCGGTCGAGCGGCTGCCCGAGGTGGACACCGCAGTCGGCCTCGGCCGGGGTGTGGCGGACGTCGACGGCGACGGGCGGGCGTTGACCGTCACCGACCCGGTCGCGCTGGAGCGCACCTTCGACCTGGGCACCGTGCACGGTTCACTCGGCTCCCTCGGCACCGACGGCATCGCGATCACGGAGAGCGAGGCGGCGAAGCAGGGGCTGACCACCGGCGATACGGCACGCCTGACCTTCACCGACGGACGCAGCGAGACCTTCACCGTCCGCGCGCTCTACGGGCAGTCCGAACTCGCCGGCGACTACGTCATCACCCGCGCCGCCTGGGCCCCGCACCGCACGCAGGACTCCGACACGCTGGTGGCCGTCGCCCTCGCGGACGGCGTGTCCACGGACGCCGGCAAGGCGGCGGTCGGAGAGGTCGCCGAACGGTACGGCAACCCCGAGGTGCAGACCCGCGACGAGTACGCGCAGTCCTCGGCGGGCGGCATCGACATGATGCTCACCCTCGTCTACGCGCTGCTCGCCCTCGCGGTGCTCATCGCACTCCTCGGCATCGCCAACACGCTCACCCTGGCGGTCCACGAGCGCACCCGCGAACTCGGCCTGCTGCGCGCCGTCGGGCAGACCCGGGCCCAACTGCGGGCCATGGTCCGCTGGGAGTCCGTCCTGGTCGCCGCCTTCGGCACGGTCGGCGGACTCGGCCTCGGCGCCTTCCTCGGCTGGGTGCTCGTGGCGGCGTCCGACGGCGCCTCGGACACCGCCTTCGCCTTCGCCGTGCCGCCCGTGCAGCTCGCGGTGGTGGCCCTGGTCGGCCTCGCGGCCGGCGCCCTCGCCGGCCTCCGCCCGGCCCGCCGCGCGGCCCGCCTGGACGTACTGCGCGCCGTGGCCACGGAGTAGCGACCCGCCCGCCGGGTCACTCCGTGCGGGCACGCGCCGTACGTCACGCCGCGCGGGCACACTCCCCGCCGTGGACCCAGCCCGCGCTGCACGGCCCCCGGCAGCGAAGGGTCACCGCCCGGTCAGCCGGCAACGGCCGACCGGGCGGGAGCGGGTTGGGGACTGCCGAGATCGACCGCGTGCTCGGCCTCAGCGAACACGGCGGCCGGCACCTCCTCGACCAGACGGCGCGGCGGACGCGCGGCGACCGGAGCGAAGCCCGCGCACGTCGGCAGCGTGAACCAGACGACCTTGCCGGACTCGCCGTCCGGCCGGGCGCCCCAGCTCTCGCTCATCGCCGCCACCATGGCGAGCCCCCGCCCGCAGGTGGCGAGGGGCTCGGCGTCGTCCACGACGGGCAGGCGCGGATCGTGGTCGCGCACCGAGACGGTGAGCCGCTCCAGCAGCAGCTCTATCTCCACGGTGCACGTCTTGTCCGGCCGGGCGTGCAGGTGGACGTTGGTCAGCAACTCCGTCACGCCGAGCGAGGCCCGGTCGATCAGGGCATGCATGTGCCAGTAGCGCAATTGCGCAGATACGATTCTGCGGACCTGGCCGATCCGCGACGGCAGGGCTTGCAGCTCCACCGTGCAGTGTCTGCTTGGGTGACTGATCACGGCTGCGACTCCCCGACAAAGAGGTCCGGAAGAACACGGAGTTCGGATCCAGCAGGGCGCACGCGGCGCGCCGCCGCCTGCTGTCATGGCCGGCGGGCTGGTTCGCAGCGTTATCGCCGGTAAACCCAGAGTGACGTGAGACCAGCGTGACGCAAGGGGTGAGGCACCGCAACTTACGGACATCTCAACGGTGGTGTCCGGCCGCCCTGTGCACGGCCTCGATGAAACGGCGGGCCGCGGGCGGGCCCGGCTCACCCGGCGCGGGGTCCCGCTCGCCGAGTGTCAGCAGGTACCGCTTGCCGTTGAGGTCGGCGAGGGCCCGGTCGTGCGGGGCGAACCAGGGTCGCGAGGCCCGTACCGCCTGCACCGGCGCGCTGTCGATCTCACTGCCGTAGCTGGTGAGCAACTCGACCCTGCCACCGCTGATCCGGACCGTCCCGGCCCGGGTGAGCGAGCGCAGCCGTTTGCCGATCCGCACCCCCGTGGCCCTGAACTCCGGGTCCGCCATGCCGTCGCCCCCTCGCGCGCGTCGGTCGTCCCGCCCGCTGGCAGTCTGCCCGCACCGCGCGTCGAGCACCAGTACGCACCGTCCCTTTCCGGGGTCGGCCGGAGCACTCGCGCGAATGCGCCCCCACCGTGCGGGCCGACGCGCCCCAGGGGTGCCTTTGAGGCGCCCAAAGGTGTGTTTATGCAGGTGAGAAGCGTGTGGAAGGTGTCTATGATCGAGGCGTCGGCCGCCCGGCACGCCGTCGGCGCGCAGCGTAAGGAGCCCCCTCGTGAGCACCACCCCGCAGACCCGCACCGGCGCCACCCTGGACGTCGACCACACCGACGCCGACTACCGGGCATGGCTGAAAGAGGCCGTGCGCAAGGTCCAGGCCGACGCGAACCGCTCGGCCGACACCCACCTGCTCCTCTTCCCGCTCCCCGAGCGGTGGGGCATCGACCTCTACCTCAAGGACGAGTCGACCCACCCGACCGGCAGCCTCAAGCACCGCCTCGCCCGCTCACTCTTCCTCTACGGCCTGTGCAACGGCTGGATCCGCCCCGACCGCCCGGTGATCGAGGCGTCCAGCGGCTCCACGGCCGTCTCCGAGGCGTACTTCGCCAAGCTGGTCGGCGTGCCCTTCGTCGCCGTCATGCCGCGCACGACGAGCACGGAGAAGATCCGCCTGATCGAGTTCCACGGCGGACGGTGCCACTTCGTGGACGACTCCCGCCGGATGTACGAGGAGTCCGCCCGCCTCGCGGCCGAGACCGGCGGCCACTACATGGACCAGTTCACCTACGCCGAACGTGCCACCGACTGGCGCGGCAACAACAACATCGCCGAGTCGATCTTCCGGCAGCTGCGGCTGGAACGGTTCCCCGAACCGGCGTGGATCGTCGCCACGGCCGGCACCGGCGGCACCTCGGCGACGCTCGCGCGCTATGTGCACTACATGCAGTACGACACCCGTGTCTGTGTCGCCGACCCGGAGAACTCCTGTTTCTTCGAGGGCTGGACCACCGGTGATCCGGACGTCGCCTGCGACCGCGGCTCACGGATCGAGGGCATCGGCAGGCCCCGGATGGAACCGAGCTTCGTGCCCGGCGCCATCGACCGCATGATGAAGGTCCCGGACGCGGCGAGCGTCGCGGCCGTCCGCGCCCTGGAACACGCCATCGGCCGCAAGGCGGGCGGTTCCACGGGCACCGGGCTGTGGAGCGCGCTGAAGATCGTCGCCGAGATGGTGGCCGCGGGACGCCGGGGGAGCGTCGTGACGCTGCTGTGCGACCCGGGGGACCGGTACCTCGACAAGTACTACTCGGACACGTGGCTCGCCGAACAGGGCCTCGACATCGGTCCGTACACGGCGGCGATCGAGACGCTGCTGCGCACGGGCACCTGGCCCGACTGACCCCGCCGCGCGACTACGGACGCCTCAGCCACCGGTCCAGCGAGGTGACCGCGCGCCGGAAGGCCCTCCCCGTTCGGACGCGCGGTTGAAGAGAGCGGGAGGGGCAACGTGGCGTCGGCTCACTGTAGGCGAAACCGGAGCCGTACGGATGCCTACTGGGCGAAGTCCAACCTCACCGGACGCTGGCGGTGAGCCATGGACACAACCGTTCCTGGAGACTGAGCAGGAGTTCGCTCAGCCGCACGCCCCGAACGGTGCTGGGCGCACTGGTCGTCCACCTTCGCATCCCGGGCGGCGACACGGATCTCGTCCGTGGTCCGAGCCGGGCGGGCGGAGTCCTCACGACCTGGCCATATGGGTGTGGCCAAAGGAGACGGGGAGGCCCTGAACCATCTCTCTGGTGGAACCGGGGCCCCGTACGCCGGCGCCGCACTTGTGCGTCCCAAATCGCACGGCCATGCTACCCAGCCTTAGCCGGGGAGCTGCCGGCTTTCAACTCGACCATCACACGATCGAGTTAACTGATGCCGTGTGCGCTCAATGACCGCCTGGGCCGACGGCCCGCGAACGCTCGGACTGGGGCGCCCGCGAAGTCCGAGGCAGGGCGCCCGTGAAAGCCGACGCCGCGGCGTCCGCGTACCCCGGATCAGTCGGACGTCGGTTCCGGCTCGCCCGCCACGACCAGCCCCAGGTGCTCGGCGACCTCCGCGCGGGCGTCCGCCGACAGGCCGCCGTCGGTCACCAGCGTGTCCACCTGTTCCAGCGTCGCGAAGGAACTCAGGCCCACGACACCCCATTTGGTGTGGTCCGCGACCACCACGACACGCCGCGCCGACTGCACCAGCCGCCGGTTGGTCTCGGCCTCCGCCAGGTTCGGCGTGGACAGGCCGGCCTCGGCCGATATCCCGTGCACGCCGAGGAAGAGCACGTCGAAGTGGAGCGTGGCGATCGCCTGGTCGGCCACCGGGCCCACCAGCGAGTCCGAGGGCGTGCGCACCCCGCCGGTGAGCACCACCGTGGCCGCACCCGGCCGGGCCCCGGACGTGCGCTGCGCCACGTGGAACACGTCGGCCACCCGCACCGAGTTCGTGACCACCGTCAGATCCGGCACGTCCACCAGCCGGTGCGCGAGCGCGTACGTCGTCGTACCGCCCGACAGGGCGATCGCGGCGCCCGGCGCGACCAGCTCCGCCGCGGCCCGCGCGATGTCCTCCTTGGCCGTCGGCTCCAGACCCGACTTGGCCTCGAAGCCCGGCTCGTGCGTGCTCGCCTCCGCCACCGGGACCGCGCCGCCGTGCACCTTCTCCAGCACACCCTGCCGGGCCAGCGCGTCCAGGTCACGACGGACCGTCATGTCCGACACGCCGAGCTTGCGGGTCAGCTCGTTGACCCGGACCCCGCCCCGGCGGCGCACCTCGTCGAGGATCAGGGCGCGCCGCTGCTCCGCGAGGAGGTTCGGATTCTCACTCACGTACGCTTCGGTCCTTTCGCCGCAAACCGTCCGACCCGCCGCCGCACTCGCTCTGATGAGGACTTCTCCCCGCACCCGTGTGCGGACGTCCCATCCTCGCACGCCGCGCCGCCGGCCGCGCCACCGCCCGCCGGTCGCGCACATGTCACCCCAGTCCGGTCCGGTCCAGCCCGGTCGGTCGGTGTCGTCACGGCGCGGCGTCACCTGTCACACGGTTCGGGGAGATTCCGTGCCGAAGGGTGTGCGGAACCCGCCGAACGGAGATCCTTGTGCCCGCACGGACAGAGCCGACGGCGCGTCACGGGGGAGTGCGGACAGTGGAACAGGCCGAGCAGCGGGACGGGAGATCCGGCACCGCCCTGGAACTCCTGGTGCACGGAGTGGGCGGCACCACGCCCGCCGAGATGCTGGACGACCCGCGGACCGTGCGGATCACCGGCGACCACGTCGCGGCCGTCTTCCGGCGCGCGGAGGACGTCGACGCGGAGTCCCGGCCCGAGGACTACCGCGGCCGGCCGGTGCCCGAGGCCTACGTCTGGTGCAACCTCACCTCCGGCAACGGCACCCGCGCCCTGTGGCTGCTGCTCCTGCCGTTCATGGTGGTCAACCTCGCCCACTGGATGCGGCCCGCCACGAGCGGCCGGATCCGCACGGTCCGGCTCTACGGGCTGCTGGTGCGGCTCGCGGGGCTCACCCTGACGGTGCTGCTGGTCGCCGCCGCCTGCGAGGTCGCGCTCGACCTCGTGGCCTGGCAGTGCGCGGGCACGCGCGTGTGCGCCGAGCGCCACTCCTGGGTGGGCTTCCTGTCGCCGGTGGTCTCGGACGGCGGCTGGTGGAGCGCGCCCGGCCGCAGGCTCGCCCTCGCGGCCGCGGTGCCCGCCGCCCTCACCGGCCTGCTGTGGTACCTGTCGCTGCGCACCTGGCGGGCGTACGAGTCGCAGCAGCCGATGGACCGCGAGTCCGACCCCGAGGAGGGGCCCGGCCACACCGCCCTCGGCCGGCCCGGCTTCTGGTACGGCCGCCGCCTGGTCGCCCGGCTGCGCGCCGCGCACACCGCCGCCGGCCTGCTGACCATCGCGGTGGCGGTCGGCGCGCCTGCGGCCCGCTTCGACCGCCGGCCGGGCGGACCCGCGGCGCTGGACACGCTGGGATGGCTCCTGCAGGGGGCACTGGCCGCCGGTGCCGTCGCCGTGGTCGTGGTGGTCTGCCGCAGGGGCCGCAGCGAGAACCGCCTCGACCGGCGACTCGACCGCCACCTCGTACGGCGGCTGCCGCTCGCCGCCCTCGTCCTGTTCGTCCTCACCCTGCTGTACGGCGGCTGGGCCCGCCCGGGGTGGGCGTCGGCCGGCCGGCTGCCCGGTGACATGGCCTTCGGCGGCATCGCCCTGACGCAGGGCCTGCTGGTCATCGCCCTCGCCGTGGTCGCGCACCTGCTCCACCGCAGCCTCCCCGACGCCCGCGCGGCGATCCGGGGCCTCGGCGGACCCGCCGTCGTCATGCTGGCCTGCGCCCTGGGCGGCTTCATGTCCGGCGGCGTCGCCCAGCGCGTCTCGGACTGGATGGACGGCACCGGCACCTTCCTGGACGGCCCGCCCGTCCTGCTGACCTGGCAGGCGTCCGTCATCCCGCCGCTCCTCGTCGTCGTGCTGCTGCTGTGCGCCGCGCTGGCCCGGCACACCTGGGGCCTCGCCCGCGCCGAACGGGACGCCGTGGAGGGCGACCACGCCGGGGAGGCCGGGGACCCCGGGCGCACCCGGCGCATCGCGCTGGCCCGCGCGACGGCCACCCTCACCGACCGGGCGCCGCTGCTCGTCGCCCTCACCTCCGCCGCCACCCTGCTGTTGGGCGCCGGGGCGCTGGTGGGTGCCCTGACGACCGACCAGGTGCCCGGTGAGGCGGCGCGCGGGACGTACGCCGTCGTGCACGGTGCCGCGCAGACCGCGCAGGCGCTGGGCTCCTGGCTGATCGGCCTCGGCTTCATACTGTTCGTGACCTGGGGCAGGCGCGCCTACAAGGACGCCTCCGCGCGGCGCACCATCGGCATCCTGTGGGACGTCGGCACCTTCTGGCCGCGCGCCGCCCACCCCTTCGCACCGCCCTGCTACGCCGAGCGCGCCGTGCCCGACCTGACCTGGCGGATGGCGACCTGGACCCGCGCCACCGGCGGACGGCTGGTCATCTCCGGGCACTCGCAGGGCAGCGTCCTCGCCGCCGCAGCGTCCTGGCAGCTGGAGCCGGCCGCCCGCAGACGGGTCGCCCTGCTCACCTACGGCTCCCCGCTTGAGCGGCTGTACGGCCGCTGGTTCCCGGCCCACTTCGGACCGGCAGCGCTCGCTTCGCTGCACCAGGAGGTCGACTGCTGGCGCAACCTGTACCGCCGCACCGACCCCATCGGCGGACCGGTGCGGCTGCGTGGCGACTCGGGCCCCGCGGTGGATTGCGCGCCCCTCAAGGACCCGCTGACGTACGGCCGCACCGAACTCCATCCGCTGCCCGCGCCGGTCCTCGGCCACTCCGACTACCAGGCCGACCCGGTCTTCGCCGAGGAGCGCGGGCGGCTGCTGGCCCGGCTCCGCCCGGAGGTGCCGGCGCCCCGTCACACCGGGGGCCCGGCGTCCGTTCCGGCGGCGGACGACGCGTCCGGGGCCTGCTAGGGCCTGTCTGACAATTCCCGTCGTCGCCCGGAGGGCGGCCTCGCGGCGTCAGGTGCGTGCTCTCGGCGTGCCGGGCGTAGAGCCTCGTAC
>NZ_JBHXNW010000112.1:21519-22630 GCF_042717365.1 Streptomyces sp. NPDC058534 | reverse complement strand
GGTGGTCGCCGTCGCCGACACCGAGGCGCTGATCCGGGTGGAGAACCTCGACATCTACGCCCCCTGCGCGCTCGGGGGCGCGCTCGACGACGACTCCGTGCCGGTGCTGACCGCCCGGGTGGTGTGCGGCGCCGCCAACAACCAGCTCGCCCACCCCGGAGTGGAGAAGGACCTCGCCGACCGCGGGATCCTCTACGCGCCGGACTACGTGGTGAACGCCGGCGGTGTCATCCAGGTCGCCGACGAGCTGCACGGCTTCGACTTCGAGCGGTGCAAGGCGAAGGCGGCGAAGATCTTCGACACCACGCTGGCCATATTCGCACGTGCGAATGAGGACGGTATTCCGCCGGCCGCCGCGGCCGACCGGATCGCCGAGCAGCGGATGGCGGAGGCGCGCCTGCGGGGGTGAACCCCGCGGCGGTCCTCCGGTGATCGGGCAGGGCCCTCGCAGGTTTGACCGGTACCCGTCGGGGGGAGTTGGAGAGAACTCTCACTTATCCCGGCGGGTCGACCGTCGAAAGGTGGTTAAAATCGCCGTTGACCAGCGAGGACGGGGCGCCTCGATGGTCCTGGGGATGGCCACGTGCTGCGGGCGACGTACCGTATGGGCGTGGGCTCAGGTACCGTGGAAGCCCTACGGACCGGTCTCTCCACGGAGAGCCCGTTCCGGACCATGAACGCGTGTCAAGACTCTGGGGCCGTCGAGCCCCGTCGTTGAGGGGGTCGAGCCATGGGGCGCGGCCGGGCCAAGGCCAAGCAGACGAAGGTCGCCCGCCAGCTGAAGTACAACAGCGGTGGGACTGATCTCTCCCGCCTGGCCGAGGAGCTGGGCGCATCGCCGTCGAATTCGCAACCGCCGAATGGCGAGCAATTCGAGGACGATGAGCAAGACGATGACGTGTACGCCAAGTACGCCGACCTCTATGAGGACGACGACGAGGACGAGGACGGCCAGTCCCCGACCCAACAGCGACGCGGCGCGTAGTGCTTGCAGCGGCTTAGCTGTGTTTCGCCCGGTCCGGTGCCTCGTGCACCGGACCGGGCGTTCGTGCTGCCGACCCCGGGGGGCGCCCCCCCCCCCCCCCCACAAAAACACCCGGGAGGGGGACCC
>NZ_JBHXNW010000112.1:14955-21509 GCF_042717365.1 Streptomyces sp. NPDC058534 | reverse complement strand
GCCCCGGACCCCGCTCCTCAATCTCCCCGGGAGGGTGGACCCCCAGCGGGGCTGGATTACGCGTAGTCGCCGACCAGTGCCGCGCCCGTCTCGTGGTCCGTGCGGTCGGTGATCTCGCCGGCCACCCAGGCGTCCACGCCGCGGTCGGCCAGGGTCGCCAGGGCCACGTCCGTCGATTCCTCGGGCACGATCGCGATCATGCCCACGCCCATGTTCAGGGTCTTCTCCAGCTCCAGGCGCTCGACCCGGCCGGTGCGGCCGACGAGGTCGAAGATCGCGCCCGGGGTCCAGGTGGAGCGGTCGACGACGGCGTGCAGTCCGTCGGGGATCACGCGGGCCAGGTTGGCCGCGAGGCCGCCGCCGGTGACGTGGCTGAAGGCGTGGACCTCGGTGGTGCGCAGGAGGGCCAGGCAGTCCAGGGAGTAGATCTTGGTCGGCTCCAGCAGCTCCTCGCCGAGGGTACGGCCCAACCCGTCCAGGTGGGCGTCGAGCGCCAGGCCGCCCTCGTTCAGCAGGACGTGACGGACGAGCGAGTACCCGTTCGAGTGAAGCCCGGAGGACGCCATGGCGATCACCGCGTCACCCGTACGGATGCGATCCGGGCCGAGCAGCCGGTCGGCCTCCACTACGCCGGTACCGGCGCCGGCGACGTCGAAGTCGTCCTCGCCGAGCAGGCCGGGGTGCTCGGCGGTCTCGCCGCCCACCAGGGCGCAGCCGGCCAGTACACACCCTTCGGCGATGCCCTTGACGATCGCGGCGACGCGCTCGGGGTGGACCTTGCCGACGCAGATGTAGTCGGTCATGAAGAGCGGCTCGGCGCCGCACACCACGATGTCGTCCATGACCATGGCGACCAGGTCGTGGCCGATGCTGTCGTAGACGCCCAGCTGCCGGGCGATGTCGACCTTGGTGCCGACGCCGTCGGTGGCGGAGGCGAGCAGGGGGCGCTCGTAGTTCTTGAGGGCGGAGGCGTCGAAGAGGCCGGCGAAGCCGCCGATGCCGCCGAGGACCTCGGGGCGGCGGGTCTTCTTCACCCACTCCTTCATCAGTTCGACGGCGCGGTCGCCCGCCTCGATGTCGACACCTGCTGTTTTGTAGGAGGCCGCTGCGTTGCCGGCACCGGTTGTGTCAGGCATGACGATGAGAACCTTCGTGTCGTACGGCAGGTATGGCGGACGGAGAGCGACGGACGGCTACGGGCGACGGATGGCGTCGGCGGCGGCCGTACCGGCGGGCCCGGCGGCCAGCTCGGTCTCCAGGAGCTGCTTGCCGAGCAGCTCGGGGTCGGGGAGCTCCATCGGGTATTCGCCGTCGAAGCAGGCGCGGCACAGGTTCGGCTTGGCGATGGTGGTCGCCTCGATCATGCCGTCGATGGAGATGTAGGAGAGGGAGTCGGCGCCCATGGACGTGCCGATCTCCTCGACGCTCATGCCGTTGGCGATGAGCTCGGCGCGGGTGGCGAAGTCGATGCCGAAGAAGCAGGGCCACTTCACGGGCGGGGACGAGATCCGGATGTGGACCTCGGCGGCGCCGGCCTCGCGGAGCATGCGGACCAGGGCCCGCTGGGTGTTGCCGCGGACGATGGAGTCGTCCACGACGACCAGCCGCTTGCCCTTGATGACTTCCTTCAGGGGGTTCAGCTTCAGGCGGATGCCGAGCTGGCGGATGGTCTGCGAGGGCTGGATGAAGGTGCGGCCGACGTAGGCGTTCTTGACCAGGCCGTTGCCGAAGGGGATGCCGGAGGCCTCGGCGTACCCGATGGCGGCGGGCGTGCCGGACTCCGGGGTCGCTATGACCAGGTCGGCCTCGGCGGGGGCCTCCTTCGCCAGCTTGCGGCCCATCTCGACGCGCGAGAGGTAGACGTTGCGGCCGGCGATGTCGGTGTCCGGGCGGGCCAGGTACACGTATTCGAAGACGCAGCCCTTGGGCTTCGCTTCCGCGAATCGTGAAGTGCGCAGGCCGTTCTCGTCGATGGCGACGAACTCACCCGGCTCGATCTCGCGGACGTAACTGGCGCCGCAGATGTCGAGGGCGGCGGACTCGGAGGCGACCACCCAGCCGCGCTCCAGCCGGCCGAGGACCAGCGGGCGGATGCCCTGCGGGTCACGGGCGGCGTAGAGGGTGTGCTCGTCCATGAAGACGAGGGAGAAGGCGCCGCGCGCCTGGGGCAGCACCTTGCCGGCCGCCTCCTCGATGGTCAGCGGCTTGCCGTCGTCGTCGACCTGGCCCGCGAGCAGGGCCGTGACCAGGTCGGTGTCGTTGGTCGCCGCGACCCGGGTGGAGCGGCCGTCCTGCTTGGGCAGGTCGGCGACCATCTCGGCGAGCTGGGCGGTGTTGACGAGGTTGCCGTTGTGCCCGAGCGCGATGGAACCGTGCGCGGTGGCACGGAACGTCGGCTGGGCGTTCTCCCACACGGAGGCACCGGTGGTCGAGTAGCGGGCGTGACCGACCGCGATGTGACCCTGGAGCGAACCGAGTGAGGTCTCGTCGAAGACCTGGGAGACCAGGCCCATGTCCTTGAAGACGAGGATCTGGGAACCGTTGCTTACCGCGATACCCGCGGATTCCTGGCCTCGATGCTGGAGGGCGTAGAGCCCGAAGTAGGAGAGCTTTGCGACCTCTTCGCCAGGAGCCCAGACACCGAAGACGCCGCATGCGTCCTGGGGGCCCTTCTCGCCTGGAAGCAGATCGTGATTGAGTCGACCGTCACCACGTGGCACGCCACCGAGTGTAGGCGAGATCGACCACTGGTCCGAATTGGGGATATCGGCTCACCAGTGGATCACTGATCGGCCACGGCTCGCACGGTCGTTCCGTCTTCGCTGGTCAGGGTGAGGGTTTCCTGATCGATCCGGTACTCGACCGGACCCTTGAGGAAGCTCAGGATCCGCTTCTCGGCGTCCATGAGTGAGCCTTCGCACATCATTCGGGTCGTGGCAGGGGCGCCGACGGTGATACGGCCGTCGCTGACGGTGGCCTTGGCGTTGAGGTGGTTGCAGGGGAGGCGTCCGGAGACGGTCTTCGCCTCCGGGTCGAAGGTGAGGGTGGCGCGGTTCTGCTCGGCCGGGTCGGTCACGGTCCACTCCGTGCCGTACAGGGACGCGTCCTTCGCCTTGCTGAGCTTGACGGTGTCGCCCTCGGAGGTGGTGAACGTCAGCCGGTCGCCCTCGCTCTCGGTGGTGAGCGGGCCGGCGGTGAGGGCGCGGCCGAGGGACTTCTCGAACTCGACGGGCGTCTTGGCGCAGGCCTTCTCGGTGAACATTTCGTCACTGAGCCGGACCTTTTCGCCCTCGACGTCGGCGCGCGCGCTGAAGGTGTTGCAGCCGGTGCTGCCCTCCGCCTCGCCGGCGTCGTCGATCCGGACCCGTGCCTCGTCCGGTGCCTTGTGGGTGGTTCCGTCGACGGTGACGCTGTCGATGCTCCACTGCACGCCGGTGATGGGCTTTCCGGCGCCTACGGAGGCGCTGCCGTCGTCCGCCTTCTCGCTGCCGCAGGCCGCGGCGAGCGGGACGAGCGCGGCGACGGCCGCCACGGTCAGGGTCTTGCTGCGCTGCTGCTTCTGCCTGTACATGGCGATTCGACGGAGGACTGGAGGATCTGGTTCCCCTCGCTCTCCTCGCGGTCTCGCCCGGTCAGCCGAGCAGGGGCAGCAGCTCACCCAGGTCGGCCCGCTCGCCGCTCGCGCTCAGCTTCCCCTCGGCCACGGCGTCCTTCCAGGTCAGCCGCCCGGTGGCCAGCCGGACCCAGGTCAGCGGGTCGGTCTCGACGACGTTGGGCGGGGTGCCCCGGGTGTGCCGGGGCCCCTCGACGCACTGGACGACGGCGTACGGCGGGATCCGCACCTCGGTCGAGGCGCCGGGCGCCTTCACGGCGAGCGCGTCGGCGAGCAGCCGGGTGGCGGCGGCCAGGGCCTGCCGGTCGCGGGGGATGTCGAGGCCCGGTACGGCGGCGGTGAGGTCGTCGGTGTGCACGATGAGTTCGACGGTGCGGGTGACGACGTAGTCGGCGAGCGGCAGCGCGCCCGCGCTGGTGGGGAGCAGCCGGCTGCCCGGGTGGGTGTCGAGGCGTTCGGTGAAGCGCCACTCGACGTCGGCGAGGTGGGCGTCGAGGTCGGGGTGCTCGGCCGCCAGACGCCGGGCGGTGCCGGCGATGGCGTCCGCGTCGGCGGCGATCGCGAACGGCCAGTCGAGCAGCCGCCCGTCCTGCCGCGCGGGCTCGGGCTCGCCGAGCAGCCGGTCCACGGCGGTCAGCGCCATCCCGATGTGCGCGACCAGCTCCCGCACGGTCCAGTCCCCGAGCCGGGTCGGCAGCGCGAGCTGCTCGGGCGTGAGGGTGCGGACGGCCGCCCGCACGTTCCCGAACTGGGCGAGGACGGCGGCACGGGTGCGGGCGGGGTCGTAGGCGCGGGGGCGTCTTCTGGCCGGGGGCATGGGGGCGAGCCTATGCGGGTGCGCCGGTCGGGGAGGGTGTCTCGAAGATCTCGCCGTTGCGCGGGACGCCGATGCCGCGCCAGGTGAAGGGGATGCCCCGGGCGGTGTCCGGGTCGGGGCCGTCCATCAGCTGGAAGTGGACGTGCGGCTCGGTGGAGTTGCCGGAGTTGCCGCAGCGGCCGAGCACCTGGCCGGCGGTGACCCGGTCGCCCTCGCGGACGGCCGGGGAGCCGCGCTGGACGTGGGCGTACAGGGCGTGGGTGTCGTCGCCGAGGTCGACGACGACGTGGTTGCCGACGATGCGGCGGACGCCGCCCAGCTCACGGACCGAGCCCTCCAGGATCATCAGGTACAGCAGCGCGGGCAGCGAGTTGCGGCTCAGGTGGTCGCGCTGGGTGTCGGAGACCCGGACGACGGTGCCGTCGGCCACCGCGAGCAGCGGGGCGCCGAACGCCGGGAAGTCGCGGTTGCGGCGGGCGAGCGGCCACAGCACGCGGAAGCCGGGGCGGGCGCCGGGCTTCGGCTCGGCGACGAGGTCGATGGCGAAGGTCTGGCCGTAGGCGTGGACGCCGTGGCTCGGGGTGCGGTCGGCCGGGCTGTTCAGCGCGGACCAGCGGCCGGTCACGGGCGGGCCGACCTCGACGGGCTCGCGGGCGGTGCCGGGGGCGTCCGGGGCGCCGCCGCCCCAGCGGTTGATCACAGCGATCAGGACGTACGCCATGGCCAGCAGCAGGAAGTTCCACCACCACGGATACCCGAAGTCGAAAACGATGTGGGCGGCCACCGCGGCGATGAAGCCCAGTTGCAGCACCCGGAACGCCGTCATGGCGAGCTTGCGTGCGGACATGGTTCCCCCTTGATCGCTGTGTTCCCGGTCAGTGCCGGGCTGTCGACAACGCCACCAGCAGCGGTACGACCCGCCCCGGCGGCACCTCGTGGCGGCCCCGGCCGGTGGTGTGCAGCCAGCCGGCGCCGGTGAGCTGGCGCAGGTGGTGGTAGATCTGGCCGGTCGTGCCCACGCCGTCCAGCTCGGCCAGCTCGGCCGCGGTGCGCCGGCCGCCGAGGATCTCGCGCAGCAGCCGCAGCCGTACCGGATGACCGAGCGCGGCGAACACCTCGGCGCTGTCCGCCCAGTCGGCGTCCATCAGGCCGTCGGTGAGCGTGCCGTGCTGCCAGCCGTACTGCTCCCCGGTCGGCAGGCGGACGGCACCCGTGAACAGGACGCCGCCGTCCGCCGCCTCCAGCTCGGCGAGCTGCTCCTTCAGTCCCTCCAGGGCCCAGAAGTCGCCCTCACCCGGGCGGGGAGCCGGCCGGTCCCCGGCCTCCTCCAGTGCCGCCAGCCGCCGTTCGAGATCGGTGACGCGTTGTTCCAGTTGCTCCACTCCTTCGAGATTACGTAACTACGTAATCTCGCGCAAGCATCACTCGTCCGTGCGTCTGACGGCGAAACCCGCTCTGGAGCGCCGCTGCCCCGGAAACACTGGTCCGCGCCTGGAAGGAGGTGCAACATGACGGTTATGGCCGAGCACACGTCTCAGATGTCGGTGGACGAGTTCGAAACAATCGCTTCCGCCGCTCCCGAGACCGTCACGTTGGAGTTCATTGACGGACGGATCGGGACCAAGCCGGTGACAGACGGGGACCACAACAGCATCGTGTCCTGGCTGGCCAAACGCTGTATGCAGACGCGGCCCGACCTGGACCTGTACCAAACACAAGGGCTACGGGTCGACGCCTACCGGCAGAGCAGGGCTCGACCGGACGCCGTGCTCGCGCCCGAGGCCCACTTCGCGGGCCACGGCGAATGGGCCGACCCGGACGGTGCCCTCATGGTCGTCGAGGTCACGTCGTACGACTCTGACACGGACCGGCGCGACCGGCACGAGAAGCCTGCCGCCTACGGGCAGGCGGGGATCCCCGTGTACCTCTTGATCGACCGGGACACCTGCACGGTCACGGTGCACAGCCGCCCGGACCGGCGGGTCGGTGGCTATCGCGACATCCGCCTCACGGACTTCGGCGAGGTGTTGGTCCTCCCCGACCCGGTCGGCATCGAACTCGACACGGAGGTCCTCAAGAACTACGTGCGCTGAGACGACGAGGTCCCGCCCGGAAGCGGGCGGG
>NZ_JBHXNW010000112.1:0-14945 GCF_042717365.1 Streptomyces sp. NPDC058534 | reverse complement strand
GGGGTGTGGGTCCCCCCCGCCCGGGGCGCCATCCAACTCGCCAGGGTGGACAACAATAACGAGGGGCGCGGACCCGCGGGGGCCCCGCCGGGCCGGGGGGGGCACCTCGATCTCTCAAGAACCGTGCGCTCAGGCGAGCAGCCCCGGGATCGTCCCCTCGTGGGCCTCGCGCAGGTCGGCCAGGGAGAGGGAGAACTCGCCCTGGACCTCCACCGCGTCGCCGTCGACGACACCGACGCGGGTGACGGGCAGGCCGCGCGCGCCGCACATGTCGTTGAAGCGGACCTCCTCCGAACGCGGGACGGCGACGACCGCGCGGCCCGCCGACTCCGAGAACAGGAAGGTGAAGGCGTCGAGCCCGTCCGGTACGACCAGACGCGCGCCCCTGCCACCGAGCAGCGCCGACTCGACGACCGCCTGCACCAGACCGCCGTCAGACAGGTCGTGCGCGGAGTCGATCATGCCGTCGCGGGAGGCGGAGATCAGGATCTCGCCGAGCAGGCGCTCGCGCTCCAGGTCGACCTTCGGGGGCAGGCCGCCGAGGTGGTCGTGGACGACCTGGGACCAGGCCGAGCCGCCGAACTCCTCACGGGTGTCGCCGAGGAGGTACAGCAGCTGGCCGTCCTCCTGGAAGGCGACCGGCGTGCGCCGGGCCACGTCGTCGATGACGCCGAGGACCGCCACGACCGGGGTCGGGTGGATCGCGGCCTCGCCCGTCTGGTTGTAGAGCGAGACGTTGCCGCCGGTCACCGGGGTACCGAGCTGGAGGCAGCCGTCGGCCAGGCCGCGCACGGCCTCCGCGAACTGCCACATGACCGCCGGGTCCTCCGGCGAGCCGAAGTTCAGGCAGTCGGAGACGGCGAGGGGCTTCGCACCGGTCGTCGCGACGTTCCGGTAGGCCTCCGCCAGCGCCAGCTGTGCGCCCGTGTACGGGTCGAGCTTGGCGTACCGGCCGTTGCCGTCGGTGGCGATGGCGACGCCGAGGCCTGACTCCTCGTCCACGCGGATCATGCCCGAGTCCTCGGGCTGGGCGAGGACGGTGTTGCCCTGTACGAAGTGGTCGTACTGCTGGGTGATCCACTGCTTGGACGCCTGGTTCGGCGAGCCGACCAGCTTCAGGACCTGGTCCTTCAGCTCGTCGGACGACTGCGGCCGGGGCAGCTTGTTCGCGTCGTCGGCCTGGAGGGCGTCCTGCCATTCCGGGCGGGCGTAGGGGCGCTCGTAGACCGGGCCCTCGTGCGCCACCGTGCGCGGGTCGACGTCGACGATCTTGCCGCCGTGCCAGTAGATCTCCAGGCGGTCGCCGTCGGTGACCTCACCGATGACGGTGGCGATGACGTCCCACTTCTCGCAGATCTCCAGGAAGCGGTCGACCTTCGCCGGCTCCACGACCGCGCACATGCGCTCCTGCGACTCGCTCATGAGGATTTCCTCGGGGGAGAGCGTCGAGTCGCGCAGGGGTACGTCGTCCAGGGTCACGCGCATGCCGCCGGAGCCGTTGGAGGCCAGCTCGGAGGTGGCGCAGGACAGGCCGGCCGCGCCGAGGTCCTGGATGCCGACGACCAGCTTCTCCCTGAACGCCTCCAGGGTGCACTCGATGAGGAGCTTCTCCTGGAAGGGGTCGCCGACCTGGACGGCGGGGCGCTTGGACGGCTTGCCCGTGCCGGAGGCACTATCAGATGCAGTGTCGAAGGTCTCGCTCGCCAGGATCGACGCGCCGCCGATGCCGTCGCCGCCGGTGCGGGCGCCGTACAGGATGACCTTGTTGCCCGCGCCGGATGCCTTGGCGAGGTGGATGTCCTCGTGCCGCATGACGCCGATGGCACCGGCGTTGACCAGCGGGTTGCCCTGGTAGCAGGCGTCGAAGACGACCTCGCCGCCGATGTTGGGCAGGCCCAGGCAGTTGCCGTAGCCGCCGATGCCGGCGACGACACCGGGCAGCACGCGCTTGGTGTCGGGGTGGTCCGCGGCGCCGAAACGGAGCGGGTCCACGACGGCGACGGGACGCGCGCCCATCGCGATGATGTCGCGCACGATGCCGCCGACGCCGGTCGCGGCGCCCTGGTAGGGCTCGACGTACGACGGGTGGTTGTGCGACTCGACCTTGAAGGTGACCGCGTAGCCCTGGCCGACGTCGACGACACCGGCGTTCTCGCCGATGCCGACGAGCATCGCGTCGGACTGGGGGGCCTTCTCGCCGAACTGGCGCAGGTGGACCTTGCTGCTCTTGTACGAGCAGTGCTCGGACCACATGACGGAGTACATGGCGAGTTCCGCGCCGGTCGGGCGGCGGCCGAGGATCTCCACCACCCGCTCGTACTCGTCCTTCTTCAGGCCCAGCTCGGCCCAGGGCAGCTCGACGTCGGGGGTCTCGGCCGCGTGCTCGACCGTGTCCAGAGGCGTCCGGCTCATGCGTTGACCAGCTTCTTGAGGATCGAGGTGAAGAACGGGAGGCCGTCGGTGCGGCCGGTGCCGATCAGCGGCTCGACGGCGTGCTCCGGGTGCGGCATGAGGCCCACGACGTTGCCGGCGGCGTTGGTGATGCCGGCGATGTCGTTGAGCGAGCCGTTCGGATTACCGCATCCATCAGCGGCTTCGCCGCGGGCCACGTAACGGAACGCGACCCGCCCCTCGGCCTCCAGCTCGTCCAGCGTGCGCTGGTCGGCGACGTAGCGCCCGTCGATGTTCTTCAGCGGGATGTGGATCTCCTGGCCGGCGGTGTAGTCGCTGGTCCAGGCCGTGCCCGCGTTCTCCACCCGCAGCTTCTGGTCGCGGCAGATGAAGTGCAGGTGGTCGTTGCCGAGCATGCCGCCGGGCAGCAGGTGGGCCTCCGTGAGGATCTGGAAGCCGTTGCAGATGCCCAGCACCGGAAGACCGGCCTTCGCCTGGTCGATGACGGTGTCCATCACCGGCGAGAAACGCGCGATGGCGCCGGCCCGCAGATAGTCGCCGTAAGAGAAACCACCGCAGAGCACCACGGCGTCGACCTGCCCCAGGTCCTTGTCCTTGTGCCAGAGGGCGACGGGTTCGGCGCCGGCGACGCGGATCGCGCGCTGCGTGTCCCTGTCGTCGAGACTGCCGGGGAAAGTGACGACGCCAATACGAGCGGTCACTTCACGGCCTCCGCGACTGCGTCTTCCGACTCGACCTTGACGGTGAAGTCCTCGATCACGGTGTTGGCGAGGAAGGATTCCGCAAGATCATGGATGCGGGCGAGGGCGGCGTCGTCGACGGGCCCGTCCACTTCCAGTTCGAATCGCTTTCCCTGGCGGACGTCCGAGATCCCTTCGAAACCCAGTCGCGGCAGTGCGCGCTGCACCGCCTGGCCCTGGGGGTCGAGGATCTCCGGCTTGAGCATGACGTCGACTACGACGCGTGCCACTGGCACTCCCGGTGTGTGGTGCTGAGCAGGTCCCTTCAGACTACCCGTACGAAATTTCTACGCGCGTAGCCTTGGAGGAAACTACGTGAGCCCGATCACGATTCGGCATCGGCGGGAGGCGTCCGCGAAAAGCTTCGGGAAAGATCCCGGATCGGCTCCGGACACCTATTGCGCGGCAGACACGCCAAGAGATTTAGTCGGGCTTCCCATTGCAATGCCGGGCACTGTACAAATGAAATGTCATTAGCCGATACTTTGCCCAATTACAGGCGAACAGTCGGCATCATCGCGGCGTCTTGGCACGTCATCGCGGGAGATGCCGCACGAAGGGACCGATATTCGTGGCGCAGCGTGTCGTGGTCACTCTCTTTGACGACATCGACGGCTCGGAAGCGGCGGAGACGATCGCCTTCGGTGTGGACGGCCGGATGTACGAGATCGACCTGAACGAAACCAATGCCCGGAAACTGCGCAAGGCACTGGAGCCGTACGTGTCGGCCGGCCGCAAGCGGTCGAGGTCCGGCAAGGCGTACCGGCAGACGGAGGTCGCCCCGGACCCGGCGGCGGTCCGCGCCTGGGCCCAGGCCAACAAGATGGACGTGCCCGCGCGGGGCCGGATCCCGAAGAAGGTGTACGAGGCGTTCGCCGCGGCCCGGTGAGCCCGGCGGCGGCCGACGGCCGCTCAGTCGCCCCTCGCGGCAACCGACTTGCGCGGCACCCCGGGTGATCAGCTAAAGTCTGGAGCACGCCGAGGGGCGAGGCCCAAGGGCCCGGCTCACGGAACATGCGGGTGTAGTTCAGTAGTAGAACATCCCCCTTCCAGGGGGAAGGCGCAGTGTGCAATTCCTGTCACCCGCTCTGCATCGCCCAACCGTGACCCGATTGGATCAGGTAGGCTGGTGCTCGCACCGATCGGTGAAGGCCGGTCGGCGGCAATGCGGACGTAGCTCAGTTGGTAGAGCGCAACCTTGCCAAGGTTGAGGTCGCGAGTTCGAGCCTCGTCGTCCGCTCGGGAATCAGACCCCGGTCTTCACGGACCGGGGTCTTTTCGTGCGCCCGGCGACGCCCGGCGGCCCCCTCTGACATTTGTCATGTCCGGTGATGACGGCCCGCACTGTTACGCGGCCCTGATGCCCGGAAGGCTTGAAGCATGCAAACCAACGGACACGAACACGTGATTGAGGTCACCGACCTGCGGCGGGTGTACGGGGGCGGGTTCGAGGCCGTGCGCGGTATCGACTTCTCCGTGCGCCGCGGCGAGGTCTTCGCGCTGCTGGGCACCAACGGCGCCGGCAAGACCTCGACGGTCGAACTGCTGGAGGGGCTCGCCGCCCCGGCCGGCGGCCGGGTGCGCGTCCTCGGGCACGACCCCTACACCGAGCGCGCCGCCGTACGCCCCCGCACCGGGGTCATGCTCCAGGAGGGCGGCTTCCCCTCCGAGCTGACCGTCGCCGAGACGGCCCGGATGTGGGCGGGGTGCGTGAGCGGCGCCCGTCCGCCGGCCGAGGTCCTGGAGCTGGTCGGCCTTGAGTCGAAGACCGACACCCGCGTGAAGCAGCTCTCCGGGGGCCAGCGGCGCCGGCTCGACCTGGCGCTCGCGCTGCTCGGCGACCCCGAGGTGCTCTTCCTCGACGAGCCCAGCAGCGGACTGGACGCCGAAGGCCGCCGGGACACCTGGGAGTTGGTGAGCGCCCTGCGCGACCAGGGCACGACCGTGCTGCTGACCACGCACTACCTCGAAGAGGCCGAGAACCTCGCCGACCGGCTCGCGATCATGCACGAGGGCCGGATCGCCGCCACCGGCACCCCGGCCGAGGTGACCGCCGCACAGCCGTCCCGGATCTCCTTCGAGCTGCCCGCCGGCTACTTCGTCGGCGACCTGCCGCCGCTCGACGGCATGGGAGTCAGCGGCCACGAGGTCGAGGGCCGGATGGTGAAGCTGCGCACCCGCGAACTCCAGCGCGCGGCCACCGGCCTGCTGGTGTGGGCCGGACAGGCCGGAGTGGAACTGCGCCGCCTGGACGTCCGCTCGGCCTCCCTGGAAGAGGCCTTCCTGAGCATCGCCAAAGAGATGTCCGCGAGGACCGCCGACGGGGCGTCCGACGGAACGGCTCCTGCCACGACGAAGGAGTACGCGACATGAGCGCCATCAGCACGAAGGACTCCGCGACACCCGCCGTGACCACCCCGGTCAGCACGCCGAGGACGCGGATGACCGCCCTCGCCCGCGCCGAACTGACCCTGCTCGGACGGAACAAGGGCACCCTCTTCGCCGCCCTGTTCGTGCCGCTGGTGCTGCCGTTCAGCGTGAAGTCGGCGGCCAAGGAGATGGACCTCGCCGGGGCAGGACTGACCGTCGGCACGCTGGTCCTGCCCGCCGCGATCGGCTTCTCCCTGCTGTTCGCCGTCTACTCGGCCCTCGTCGGCGTCTTCGTCGTCCGGCGCGAGGAACTCGTCCTCAAGCGGCTGCGCACCGGCGAACTGCGCGACGTGGAGATCCTCGCCGGGTCCGCGACACCGGCCCTGCTCAGCGGCCTCGTGCAGTCCCTGCTGCTCGCGGTGGGCTGCGCCGTGCTCCTCGACCTGTCCGCGCCGTCCGCGCTCCACCTGTCCGTCCTCGGCCTGCTGCTCGGTCTTGTGCTGTGCGCCGCGCTCGCCGGGGTCACCGCGAGCTTCACCCGGACCGGTGAGAGCGCGCAGGTCACCCCGTTGCCCTTCATGTTCGTCTCGATGCTCGGCTCCGGCATGTTCGTCCCGCTGGAGCTGCTCCCCGACCGCCTGGCCGCCGTCTGCGAACTGCTGCCGATGACGCCGGTGATCACCCTGGTGCGCGGCGGCTGGACCGGCGACCTGTCGGGCGGCGAGGCACTGGGCGCCGTGGTGACGGCGGTGGCCTGGACCGTGGTCGCGGTGTTTGCTGTACGACGGTGGTTCCGCTGGGAGCCACGGCACTGACGTACGGGACGGGCGAGACGTACGGGATGAGCGGGAACGGCGGACAGATGCGCAGGCCAGGCGGATGGTGGCGGCGGAAGACCACGCCGGAGAAGGTGGAGACGTACACCCGGTGGTCGCTCCACTTCTTCGGGGTGTGCGAGATCGGCGGCATCGGCCTGTCGACCTTCGGCCAGGTGGGGCCGGGGCTCGCGACCGCGCTGTCCCTGATGGTCGCCACGCACGCCGCGGTGTGCATGGCGACCGCTTCACGGGCCCTGGACTGGACCCTCGGCCGCCGTCCGCGGCCGGTACGGCAGCTGTGGACGCTCGGCGTGGTCACCGCCCTCCTCGCGATCGCCGCGATCGCTCTCGTGGAGCACGGACCCCGGGGTGAGGAGGTCGACGCCGCGGCCCTCGGTGTCTTCGTGGGAGTGCAGGGCTTCGGCGTCGGCGTACTGGCCCTCGGAGTGCACGACCGGCGGCGGCGCGTCATGGGCCTGGTCGGCGGCTTCTCGGTGGGCGCGGGGCTCGTGGCCTTCGCGCTGGGCCTGTCCTGGATCAGCGCGCTGGTCACGGCGTGCGCCCTGGTGATGGGCGGGGCGTTCCTCGCCTTCACCTCGGTGTTCTCCGTCTGGCTCCTCAACGCGGTCTACGCGCTCGACGAGGCCAAGGAGACCCGGGTCCGGCTCGCGGTCGCCGAGGAACGGCTGCGGTTCGGCCGGGACCTGCACGACGTGATGGGGAGGAACCTGGCGGTGATCGCCCTCAAGAGCGAACTGGCCGTCCAGCTGTCCCGGCGCGGGCGGCCGGAGGCGGTGGAGCAGATGATCGAGGCGCAGCGCATCGCGCAGGAGTCGCAGCGCGAGGTCCGGGACGTCGTACGCGGCTACCGGGAGGTCGACCTGGAGGTCGAACTGGCCGGCGCCCGGGGCGTGCTCTCGGCGGCCGGCATCGTCGCGGAGGTCACCGGCGAGACGGCCGGGCTGCCCGCCGAGGTGCAGTCGGCGCTGGGCTGGGTGGTGCGGGAGGCGACCACGAACGTGCTGCGGCACGGGGACGCGGAGAGGGTGGCCGTGGTGGTGCGGATGTCGGATGGGCGGGTAGTGCTGACGGTGGAGAACGACGGAGTCCTGGACGGGACCGGCCCCTCGGCCGACGCGGACGCGCCCGCCGGGCCCGGCGGTTCCGGGCTCGCCGGGCTGCGGGAGCGGCTGTCCGTGGTGGACGGGATGCTGGAGGCGGGGACCGTCGGCAAGGGCGTGTTCCGGGTGACGGCCGAGGTGCCGCTGCCACCGCACGCCCCGGCCGCGCGGGAGGCGGCGTCGTGACGGGCCCCGTGCGGGTGCTGCTCGCCGACGACGAGCACCTCATCCGCGGCGCCCTGGCGGCCCTGCTCTCCCTGGAGGACGACCTCGTCGTGGTCGCCGAGGCGGCCACCGGTCCCGAGGCCCTGGCGATGGCGCGGGCCCACGCGCCGGACGTCGCCGTACTGGATCTCCAGATGCCCGGCGCCGACGGTGTGAAGGTCGCCACATCGCTGCGGGCCGAGCTGCCCGCCTGCAAGGTGCTGATCGTGACCAGTCACGGCCGGCCCGGGCACCTGAAGCGGGCGCTCGCGGCTGGGGTGCGCGGGTTCGTGCCCAAGACGACCAGCGCCCAGCGGCTCGCCGAGCTGATCCGCACGGTGCACGCGGGAAACCGTTACGTCGACCCCGAGTTGGCCGCCGACGCGATCTCCGCCGGGGACTCGCCGCTGACCGCCCGCGAGGCGGAGGTCCTGGAACACGCCGCCGACGGCGCGCCCGTCTCGGAGATCGCGGAACGCGCCGCGCTGGCCGAGGGGACCGTACGGAACTACCTGTCGTCGGCCGCCGGCAAGCTCGGGGCGGAGAACCGCCACGCGGCGGTGCGCCTCGCGCGGGAGCGGGGTTGGGTATAGTGGCTCACGCGCCACGGCGAAAACCACGGCGCAGTGCGAACGTAGCTCAGTTGGTAGAGCGCAACCTTGCCAAGGTTGAGGTCGCGAGTTCGAACCTCGTCGTTCGCTCCGTGTGAGAAGCCCCCGGTTCCGGCCGGGGGCTTCTTCGTGTCCGCGTGGCCGCGGCCGCTACGACCAGCTCAGGCCGGTCAGGAGCTCGTACGCCTCCACGTACTTGGCGCGGGTGGCGTCCACGACCTGCTGTGGCAGCGGCGGCGGGGGCTGCTCGCTCCTGCGGTCCCAGCCGGACTCCGCCGAGGTCAGCCAGTCCCGCACGAACTGCTTGTCGTACGACGGCTGCGCGCGGCCCGGCTGCCACCGGTCGGCCGGCCAGAAGCGGGACGAGTCCGGGGTGAGAACCTCGTCGGCGAGGACCAGGTCGTCCCCGTCGAAGCCGAACTCGAACTTGGTGTCCGCGAGGACGATGCCGCGCTCGCGGGCGATGTCGCGGGCGCGGGAGTAGACGGCGAGGGTGGCCTGGCGCAGGGCGGCGGCGGTGTCCGCGCCGACCTGGCGGGCGACCTCCTCGTAGGAGACGTTCTCGTCGTGCTCGCCGACCTCGGCCTTGGTGGCAGGGGTGAAGATCGGGGCGGGCAGCTCCGAGCCGTCGACGAGGCCCTCGGGGAGGGCGAGGCCGCAGACGGTGCGGGTCTCGTCGTACTCCGCGAGCCCGGAGCCGGTGAGGTAGCCGCGGGCCACGCACTCCACGGGGACCATCCGCAGCGACTTGCAGACCAGGGCGCGGCCCTCCCAGTCGGCGGGGGCGCCGGGGGGCAGCTCGGTGCTCAGGACGTGGTTCGGGGCCAGGTCGGCGAGCTGGTCGAACCACCACAGGGAGAGCTGGGTGAGGACCCGGCCCTTGTCGGGGATCTCGGTCGGCAGCACCCAGTCGTAGGCGGACATGCGGTCGCTGGCGACCATCACGAGGTCGCCCGCCTCGTTCCGGTACAGCTCGCGCACCTTGCCGGTGTGCAGGTGCACCAGACCCGGAACCTGGAGCGGCTCGGGCTTTTCAACGAATCCGGACACGGTTCCTCCCCGTGGTTCTGTCCAATACGTCGATTGTCCCGTACGTGGGGGGGCCGGGGGCCCGGGGGGTCGTTTTCGGGCGCGGTCAGTCCCGTTTGCAGATGCGGTCCAGGAGGTTGGCGGTGGCGCGCTGGACGCGTGGGTCGACGTGGCCGGGGCGGTCCAGGGCCGGGGACCACGCGAACGTCCCGGACGCGAAGACCCAGGCGCCCGACGGGGCCCGGTACAGCGAGGTCTCCTGGTGGCGCCGGGCGCCGTGGGCGTCGGTGTACGGGGAGTGGGCGAGCAGGACCCGCTCGTCGTGCGCGGGGAGCGCGGTGCGCGGGAAGTAGCGGTCGGCCTCGCCCGCCACCAGGTCCTCGATCGGGTCGCCCTCGTGGGCGCCGGTGGCCTCCCAGAGCCAGTGGCCGGCGTTGCGGACGATCATCGGGTGCGGTTCGGGGACACGGCCGGCGTACTGGATGCCGAGCAGCTGCTGCTCGGGGCGGCCGATCTCCCGCCACAGCACCGGCCGGCCCGGGGCCCGGCGCTTGCGGCAGGTCAGCAGGCGGTCGGGGGCGCCGGACGGCGACGGGGCCAGCTCCACCTGCCAGTACATGGTGTTGGCGGAGAGGAAGACCAGGGACGTGCCCCGCTCGCGGGCGAGTTCGGTGGTGCGGCGCATGGCGCCGGACCAGTACTCGTCGTGGCCGGGGAAGACGAGGCCCCGGTAGCGGGCCGGGTCGATCCGGCCGGAGTGGAGGTCGCGGGCGTCGGCGTAGGCGAGGTCGTAGCCGTAGCGCTCGGCGAAGCGGATGAAATCGTAGGCGTGGCCGACGTGCAGCGGCAGCCCCGCGCCCGCGTACGGCCGGTCGAAGGAGACGGTCGTGGCGGCGTCCGCCTCGCCGAGCAGCCGGCCCTCCTCGTCCCAGGCGTGGTAGAGGCTGGCACCGGTGCGGCCGTCCTCCGGGTACAGGTTGTAGGCCTGCCAGGTGATGTCCGGCAGCAGGAGCAGCAGGTCGGCCGGGTGGCTGTCGCGGACCGTGAAGGGGACGTGGGAGCGGTGGCCGTCGGCGGTGGTGAGGACGGCGACGTACGCGCCGATGCTCCAGTACGACGGGATCTGGAGCCGCCAGGACAGCCACCAGTGGTGGCAGGAGACCGTGCGGTCGGCGGTGAGCGGCGGGGGCTGGACCATGCCGGACAGACGGGGGCTGGTGGTGATCTTGGCGGCGCCGTCACCGCCGTAGTGGCCGATCCGGTAGACGTCGACGCTGAACTCCTGCGGCGGGTCGACGGTGATGTGGAAGTCGATGGCCTCGCCGGGGGCGGCGGCGCCGGTGGCGGTGAAACCCTTGATCTGGCGGCGGACGTCGTCGGCGGCGCGCGGGCCGCCGCGCTGGGCCGGCGCCGTGTCCTGGTCCGCGTACCAGGCGACGACCTGGCCGGTGTCGCCGAAGTACGTCTCGCCGCCGCGCAGCCACGGGAGGGGCCCCTGGCCGAAGGGGTCCGTCACGGCGTGCGCGAGTGCTCCCGACTCCCAGCGGCGGATCTGCTCGGACCCCATGGGACCGCCCCCTCCTTCGTGCCCCCGTGGTCGTGCGTATGACGAACGCCCTTGCCATGTGCTCGATTCGGTCCCAGCACATCACATTTCGCACGCGTGCTGTCACTGTTCGTTGCGAAGTGGCCGAAAGTGGAATCGGGGGGTCCGATTCGGCGGCAGGGTCCTGTCCGGCCGCGTCAGACCAGGCGCACCGGCTTCTCCGGGCGTATGCCCAGCTCGGTAATCCAGGCGCGCAGGGGGCCCGGATCGCCGGACTCGACCAGGCTGAGCACGCTGGGGGCCAGGTCCGCGGCGCGGACTCCGTCGAACAGGAGCGACGGTCCGTCCAGCCAGTCGAGACCCGGGGCCGCGCCGGCGGTGTCCATCGCCGCGCAGCACACCATCGCGGTGATGTGCGCGGTGAGGATCTCGCGGCCGGTGCGCGGGGGTTGCAGGGGGAAGAGGGGGAGCGCGCGGTCGTCCCAGAGGGCGGCGTCGGGTCCGACGGCTCCGGCGGCGGCCATGGGGGTGGCGGAGGCGCCGGCTCCGGCTCCGGTGGGCTGTGCCGCGGCCTCCTCGCGGGCGAGCTGGGCACTGAGTCCGGCGGCGAGGGCGACTCCGCGGGTGGTGGTGCCGGACAAGTCGTCGTCGTCCTCGGGATGGGGGTGGGCGGCCTCTATGGCGTTGGTGGCCGTGGCGGTGTCGGCGGCCGTGCGCGGGGCGGTTTCGGTGGGGGCCAGGGTGGTCGCCGTGAAGGGTGTGTCCCCGTCGGACCGGAGATCGTCGGCGGACCGGAGATCGTCAGCGGCCCGGGGATCGTCGGCGGGCGTCGCGGTGGCCGTCGTGGCCGTCGCGAGGTGGTCCAGGACGCGGGCCAGGGTCGGGCCCTCGGTGCCCGGTGCGGCGCCCTCGGCGGCGCGGCGGACGCCCAGGGTGTCCAGCACGCGGTGCAGGCGGGCCGCGTCCGTGCGCCAGGTGCGGTCCACGACCTCCTCGGGATACTCGTCCCAGTCCACCGGCGACCAGTCCGGGCCGGTCTCGGGCCCGCCGTGGAAGAGGCGCGCGGTGAGCAGCGAGACCGCCTCGTCCATCGCGCCGGGCTCCTCCAGCAGGTCGCAGGCGGGGCGCTCCCCCAGGCGCGAGGCGAAACCCTCGGCCAGGCGGTCGCGGCGGGACAGCTCGGTGAGGGCGGCGACGACCCCCACGTCCAGCCGGGAGGGCCAGCGGCCCATCCGCCAGGCGGGCAGCGCCACCCGGGTCAGCAGCCGGTCCCAGCCCGCGTAGGCGAGCCCGACCTGCTCCTGGGCGACGATCCGCAGACCGTAGTCCACAGCCTGTGCACGCTCGGCCGCCGCCGACGCGACGCCGCGCTCCATCTCGGCCGCGTGCACGCGGCAGCTGCGCAGCAGCAGCCGGGACACCCGGCCCAGGCCCACGCACGCCGCCCGGGACAGCGGGTCGCGCCGGTCCGCCGAGGCCACCGCCACCGCGGCGTCCAGGCCGCGTATGAAACGCCGGGCCGCGGCTATGTCGGGGTGCGCCGAGGGTCCCGTACCGGCGACGACCGGGGCGAGGACGGCGCGCAGCTCACCCACGCGCATCCACCACAGGAAGGGTGAGCCGATGACGAGGACGGGCGCGGTGGCGCCGCGGGGGCGGGCGGGGCCGCCCGGGACGGCCGGGTCGTCGTGCTCCGCCGCCGGGGGCGGTCCGTGGGCCGGGTGGCTGCGGTCCTCCAGCCAGCTGTCGCAGTCAGGCGTGAGCGCTATCGCGGAGGGGGCGGGCACGTCGAGCCGGTCGGCCAGGTCGCGCACCATCCGGTAGAGGTCCGGCGCGGACTCCTCGGCGATCGTGACCGTGGGGGTGACGGCGGGCCGGGAGCGGGCCACGACCAGGGCCACCCCGGCCGCGGCGGCCAGTACGAGCACCGCGAGGACGGACACGGCCCAGCGGGCGGCGTCCCAGCCCGCGCCCACCAGCCGCCCGGTGGAGCCGCCCACGAGCAGGATCACGGCGAGGGCAGCGGGCAACAGGGCGACGGCCAGCGCGCGACTGCGGACGCGCAGCACGCCCAACGCCCGGGAACGCGCGGCCTGCGCGCCCATCTCCTCACCACCGGTACCGGTCACGGCCGGACCTCACCCCCTCATCGACGTCCTGTCTGTCCTGGCTCGTCCAACTGCTCGTCTGCTGCTGCTCACTCCCCCACTGTGGCACCCGCCACTGACATCGCAATGTCGGTGGGCCAAGTGCCGGAACGCTTGCGCGGCACCATAGTTGGGGCCTTCGTGCCCGTCAGCCGTATGGACTATCGGTCACTCGATGGAATGGCTTTGGGGAAAGGTGGATGACGGATTGCAAGGATCAGGCCCCGGTTCCTGGGACGGAGCCGGGGCCTGTGGGGTTGCGGTGCGCGGGCGGGTTCCGCGGGGCCGGTCAGGCGCCCGCGGCGGCCTTCGCGGCGATGTCCGTACGGTGCTGCGAGCCGTCGAGGTCGATGCGGGCGACGGCCCGGTAGGCGCGGTCGCGGGCCTCGGTGAGGTCCGTGCCGGTGGCCGTGACGGACAGGACGCGGCCACCGGCGCTGACGACGGCGTCGCCCTCGGCGCGGGTGCCGGCGTGCAGGACGTAGGCGTGCGGGGCGTCCTCGTCGGCCACCTCGGCGAGGCCGGTGATCGGGTCGCCGGTGCGCGGGGTGCCGGGGTAGTTGTGGGAGGCCACGACCACGGTGACGGCCGCGTCGTCGCTCCAGCGCAGCGGCTCCAGGTCGGCGAGGTTGCCGGTGGCGGCGGCCATCAGCAGACCGGCGAGCGGGGTCCGCAGGCGGGCCAGCACGACCTGGGTCTCGGGGTCGCCGAAGCGGGCGTTGAACTCGATCACGCGGATGCCGCGCGAGGTGATCGCCAGACCGGCGTAGAGGAGCCCGGAGAACGGAGTGCCGCGCCGGCGCATCTCGTCGACGGTCGGCTGGAGCACGCTCTCCACGACCTCGTCGACCAGCTTGGGGTCGGCCCACGGCAGCGGCGAGTAGGCGCCCATGCCGCCGGTGTTGGGGCCCTCGTCGCCGTCCAGGGCGCGCTTGAAGTCCTGGGCGGGCTGGAGCGGGCGGACGTTGTCGCCGTCGGTGATGGCGAAGAGGGAGACCTCGGGGCCGTCCAGGTACTCCTCGATGACGACGCGGTCGCAGGCCGCGGCGTGCTCCCGGGCCGACTCGATGTCACCGGTGACGACGACGCCCTTGCCGGCGGCCAGCCCGTCGTCCTTGACGACGTACGGAGCGCCGAAGGCGTCGAGGGCCGCGTCGACCTCGGCCGGGGTGGTGCAGACGTACGAGCGGGCGGTGGGGACGCCGGCGCCTGCCATGACGTCCTTGGCGAAGGCCTTGGAACCCTCCAGCCGCGCGGCCTGCCCGGAGGGGCCGAAGACCGGGATGCCGGCCTCGCGCACGGCGTCGGCGACCCCGGCGACCAGGGGCGCCTCCGGGCCGACCACGACCAGCTCGGCACCGAGGCGTTCGGCCAGCGCGGTGACGGCCGCGCCGTCGAGGGCGTCGACCTGGTGCAGTTCGGCGACCTCGGCGATACCGGCGTTGCCGGGTGCGCAGTGCAGCGCGGTCACGTCGGGGTCGAGGGACAGGGAACGGCACAGGGCGTGTTCGCGGGCGCCGCCGCCGATGACAAGGACCTTCACGGGGCCAGCCTAATGGGAACGGGCCGGGGCTCCTTGTGCGGGCTTCCGAAGGGCGGGGCGGCGGAGCGTTGTGGGTTCCTCCAGGCCGAGCGGGGCGGGACGCGCCCGCACCCCCCGGTTCTACTCGTGCGCGATCTCCTCGACGACCGTCGCTCCCAGCTCCCGTACCAGCAGTTCCCGGCCGGAGAGCGCGGACTCGTCGAGGTCCGGGTCGTCCTCCTCGGGGATGTCGTCCTCGGGGGAGACCTGGCGCGGCTCGGGCGCCTGCGGGCGGGGCGCGGGGGTGGCGGACGGGGCCGACGAGGGGCCGGACTCCCGAACCGGCGCGGCGGCCGGCGGCGGGGGGGCCGGCGCGGGGGGCGCCCGCCCCGGGGCGGGGGCGCCCCCCCCCGAACCACCCCCCC
>NZ_JBHXNW010000111.1:9488-22667 GCF_042717365.1 Streptomyces sp. NPDC058534 | reverse complement strand
TCCGGGCCGGGGGGGGGGGGGCGGGGGGGGTTGGGGGGGGGGGGGGGGGCGGGCGGGCGGCCGCGGCCCCGGCGCCCCCCCCGGGGGGGGCGCGGGGGGCCCCCGGACTGGGGCGCGGTGGTGGTGCGGTGCCGGTCGCGGACGCGAGCGGCATCGTGGGCGTTCCCGGAGCGGCCGCTGTCGTGACAGGTGGCCCGCTCGTCGTGCGACGCCGTGCCGGAGAGGGTGGTTCCGGGATGGGCGTTGGCCAAGGCATCACGGCTCGTGTGCGCGAATGCGAAGGATGCGGCCGGAGCGAACAGCAGGAGGGCGACCAGGACGGCGGCGGGGAACGGAATCCGCGTCCGCGCCGTCGCGCCTCGGAACATGCGCCCCCCTCCAGGCATTTCACGCCTTCGATATGTGCCGGTGCATGGCCGGTGCACGGTCATCGCTTGGTCAACGCACAGTCAATGCGTGGTCAAGAAACACGTTAACCCTGCAAAGAGCTTCGCAGGGTTAACGTAGCGTTACGAGCTGAAGAGAGCCTGAAAAACGCGGGTCGGTTGGCGCGAAACGGGCCGTTCTCAGGGCGCGTCGGGTCCGTCGACCAGGTGCGCGGCGTCCCGGGCCAGTGCGGTGAGCCGGGAGATCGCCCGGAAGTACTTCTTGCGGTAGCCGCCCTTCAGCATGTCCTCGCCGAAGAGTTGGTCGAAGGGCAGTCCGGACGCGAGGACGGGCACCTCGCGGTCGTAGAGGCGGTCCGCGAGCACCACGAGGCGCAGCGCCGTCGACTGGTCCGGCACCGGGCGCACCCCCGTGAGGCACACCGCCGCGAGGCCGTCGGTCAGGGCGCCGTAGCGGCTGGGGTGGACGCGGGCGAGGTGGTCGAGGAGCGCGCCGAAGTCGTCGAGCGAGGCACCCGCGGTGGCCCGCGCCGCCCGGGTGACCTGCTCGTCGGAGTGCGGCGCCGGGGCCTCGGGCAGGCCGCGGTGGCGGTAGTCCTCGCCGTCGATGCGCAGGGCGCGGAAGTGGGCGGACAGGCCCTGGATCTCGCGCAGGAAGTCCACCGCCGCGAAGCGGCCCTCGCCGAGCTTGCCCGGCAGCGTGTTGGAGGTGGCGGCGAGCGCCACGCCGGCCTCGACGAGCCGGGCGAGCAGGCTGGAGACGAGGACGGTGTCGCCGGGGTCGTCCAGCTCGAACTCGTCGATGCACAGGAGGCGGTGCCCGGAGAGCGTCCGCACGGTCTGCTGGAAGCCGAGGGCGCCGACGAGGTTGGTCAGCTCGACGAAGGTGCCGAAGGCCTTGCGGGAGGGGTCGGCGGGGGTGGCGTGCCACAGGGAGGCCAGCAGGTGGGTCTTGCCGACGCCGTAGCCGCCGTCGAGGTAGACGCCGCGCGGGCCGGCGGGGGCCTTCGGCGCCTTGCTCCGCCCGAGCCCGAAGAACCCGCGCCGCCCGGCACCCGCGCCGGGCGCCTCGCCCAGCCCGCCCGCGAACTCCTCCAGAACCCGTACGGCCTCGTGCTGGCTGGGCTGGTTCGGATCCGGCACGTAGGTCCCGAACCGGACCGAGTCGAACCGCGGCGGCGGCACCATCTCGGCGACCAGGTGGTCGGCGGGCACATGCGGCTCACGGGCACACAGGGACAGGGGGGCGGCCCCGGCTATCGGGGTGGACCCAGGGCCGGAGGCGGAGGAGGAGGGCGACACGGTGGTCCATGGTAGGCCCTGCGGTCCGGGGCCCTGGGCGGGCAGCGCGACGGCACCCGGCGTCGCCCGGTGTTCCTCGGCGTCGCCAGGCTCACTCGGGGCCGCACGGCCGCACGGCCGTGCGGGTTCGGGATCGCGGGGCGTGGAAGACTGCACCTCATGCGACGTCTGTTCCCTGTGATCGATCGGACAGCCGGCCCCGGGCCGGGCCCGGGCTCCGACGGGGGTGATCGGGAGTGGAGCCTGGCCGAGCTGGCGGACGCCTACGCCTATCCCGCGCCGGACGGGCGGCGTGAGGCGTGGCTGCGGGCCAACATGGTGTCCACCCTCGACGGCGCCGCCCAGCACGACGGCCGTTCCCAGCCCATCTCCAGCGCGGCCGACATGCGCGTCTTCGGCACCCTGCGCGCGCTCGCCGACGTGGTGGTCGCCGGCGCCGAGACCGTACGGCAGGAGGGGTACCGCCCGGCACGCGCGCGTGCGGAGTTCGCCGAGGCGCGGCGGGCGGCCGGGCAGTCGCCCGTGCCCGCGGTCGCGGTGGTCAGCGCGAGCCTGGAGCTGGACCTCTCCCTGCCGCTGTTCACCTCCCCCCTGGTGCCCACGCTGATCCTGACCGGAGCCGCCGCGCCCCCGGACCGGATCACGGCCGCCGAGAAGGCGGGCGCCCGGGTCGTGATCGCCGGGGACGGCGTCGGCGTCGACCCCGCCCGCGCCGTGCGCGCGCTCGCCGCCCTCGGACACACCCGGCTGCTGACCGAGGGCGGCCCGCGGCTGCTGGGCCAGTTCGTCGCGGCCGGTGTGCTCGACGAGCTGTGCCTGACCGTGTCCCCGATGCTCACCGCCGGGGACGCCCAGCGGATCGCGGGCGGGCCCCCGGTCGGCGTGCCGCGGCGGTTCGCGCTGGCGTCCCTCCTGGAGGAGGAAGGTTTCCTCTTCAGCCGGTACCGGCGCGACTAGGACACCCCCTCCCGGGCAGGCGACGGCCACCGGACACGGGTTCGGTCGTTACCGCACATCCGGGAATCGGCGGAATCTTCCGTTCCGTTTAGTCCGCGCCGGGCACACTGATTCCGGCAGTACCCGTGCGATCACGGGGCAGGATGGTTTCCGCAGGGTCCGGTACGGCCTACGGAGGGTGGGCCCACGGGTCCTCGAAGGAGAAGGGGCGCCTGGTGTTCACAAGCGTTTTGATGATCGAGAAGGCCCTGACGTCCGCCGACGTGGAGTTCGTCACCACCTTGCACGGCGAGGAGACGGTCGCGTTCCACGTGCTGCTCCAGCCGCGCGGCGACCAGGCCGACAGGCTGCTGAGAGCGATCGACGACGTCGCGCTCGGCGAACTGGACGACGCCGTCCGGGAGCGGGAGACGCCCGAGGGCGACGACGCGCTGAGCGTCGGCCGGCGCGCACTGGAGGTGTCCCTCACCGCCCTGCGCGCGTCCGGCGCCGAGGCCGACGGCCGGCTGATCGAGGACCACCCGCTGGACGAGCTGAAGTCCCTGGTCCTGGAGATCGGCGCCGACGAGGTGATCGTCCTGACGGACCCGCACTACGTGGAGGAGTTCTTCCACCGTGACTGGGCCTCCAGGGCCCGGCACAAGGTCGGCGTGCCGGTCCTGAAACTGTTCTCCCACAGCAAGGCATAGGCTGGTGCCGCGCCCCCGCCCAGGGGACGCGCCCACCAGCAGACCACCCGCCGCACCCCTGGGAGAACAGCGCATGGCACCCGGCCTTCCCACCGCCATGGACCGACCGCACTTCATCGGCATCGGCGGCGCCGGAATGTCGGGCATCGCCAGGATCCTCGCCCAGCGCGGCGCCGAGGTGGCGGGCAGTGACGCCAAGGAGTCCGAGACCGCCGAGGCGCTGCGCGCCCTGGGCGCCACCGTGCACATCGGGCACGCGGCGGAGCACCTCGCCGACGACGCGAGCTGCGTAGTCGTGTCGTCCGCGATCCGCCCGGACAATCCGGAGCTGGCCCGCGCCGCCGAGCTGGGCGTGCCGGTCGTGCACCGCTCCGACGCGCTCGCCGCCCTGATGAACGGCGCGCGCCCGATCGCGGTCGCCGGCACCCACGGCAAGACCACCACCACCTCGATGCTGGCCGTCAGCCTGTCCGAGCTGGGCCTGAACCCGTCGTACGCCATCGGCGGCGACCTGGACGCGCCCGGCTCCAACGCCCTGCACGGTGACGGCGAGATCTTCGTCGCCGAGGCGGACGAAAGCGACCGCAGCTTCCACAAGTACGCCCCCGAGGTCGCCATCGTCCTCAACGTCGAGCTGGACCACCACGCCAACTACGCCTCGATGGACGAGATCTACGAGTCCTTCGAGACCTTCGCCGACCGGATCGTCCCCGGCGGCACCCTGGTGATCGCGGCCGACCAGGAGGGCGCCCGGGAGCTGACCCGGCGACTGGCCGGCAAGGTGCGGACCGTGACCTACGGGGAGTCCGAGGGCGCCGACGTACGCATCCTGTCGGTCGTCCCGCAGGGCCTGAAGAGCGAGGTCACGGTGGTGCTGGACGGCACGGAGCTGACCTTCGCGGTCTCCGTCCCCGGCCGCCACTACGCCCACAATGCCGTCGCCGCTCTCGCCGCGGGCGCCGCCCTCGGCGTCCCCGCCGCCGAACTGGCCCCCGCCCTGGCCGCTTACACGGGCGTCAAGCGGCGCCTCCAGCTCAAGGGCGAGGCGGCCGGTGTCCAGGTCGTCGACTCCTACGCGCACCACCCCACCGAGATGACGGCCGACCTGGAGGCCATGCGCGCCGCGGTCGGCGACGCCCGCATCCTGGTCCTCTTCCAGCCGCACCTCTTCTCCCGCACCCAGGAACTGGGCAGGGAGATGGGCCAGGCCCTGTCCCTGGCGGACGCCTCGGTCGTCCTCGACATCTACCCGGCCCGCGAGGACCCGATCCCGGGCATCACCAGCGACCTGATCATCGAGGCTGCCCGGGCCGCGGGCGCCGACGTCACCCCGGTCCACGACAAGGCCGGGGCGCCCGCGGTCGTCGCGGGAATGGCGAAGGCCGGCGATCTCGTTCTCACCATGGGCGCGGGCGACGTCACCGACCTCGGACCGCGCATCCTGGACCAGCTGTCGAGCACCGGAAACTAAGGGGCTGAGGACTCATGTCGTACGACGTCGAGAAGCCGGACGAGCAGTGGCGCGCGGAGCTGGCCCCGGCCGAGTACGCCGTCCTGCGCCAGGCCGGCACCGAACCGGCCTTCACCGGTGAGTACACCGACACCAAGACCGAGGGCGTCTACTCCTGCCGGGCCTGCGGCGCGGAGCTGTTCACCTCCACCACCAAGTTCGAGTCGCACTGCGGCTGGCCGTCCTTCTTCGACCCGAAGGACACCGACGCCGTCGAGCTGATCGAGGACCGCTCGCACGGGATGGTGCGCACCGAGGTGCGCTGCGCCCGCTGCGGCTCGCACCTCGGGCACGTCTTCCAGGGCGAGGGCTACGCGACCCCGACCGACCAGCGGTACTGCATCAACAGCATCTCGCTGCGGCTGACGCCCGCGGAGGGCTGAGCCACCGGGCGCGGACGAGCCACCGGGCTGCGGACGAGTCACCGGGCTGCGGACGAGTCACCGGGCGGCGGCCAAGTCACCGGGCGGCGGCCAAGTCACCGGGCGGCGGCCAAGTCACCGGGCGGCGGCCAAGTCACCGGGCGGCGGCCAAGTCACCGGGCGGCGGCCGGGAGCGTCACGGTGAACACCGTCGCGCCCGGCTCGCCGCCCTGACTACGGTCTCGGCGACGGAAGGTGTCGCCCCGGACCAACGGGCCCCGCGGAACCGCCGTCTACACTCGACCGGCGACGGCCCCACCGATCGCGGCCGGAGCGGGCAGCTTCTGCCAGACCCGAAGGGTATTCGGCGTTTTGATACGGATGGACTCAGTCACCAAGCGGTACCCGGACGGCACCGTGGCGGTCGACCACCTGTCGCTGGAGATACCCGACCGCGCGATAACCGTCCTCGTCGGACCCTCGGGCTGCGGCAAGACGACGACCCTGCGGATGATCAACAGGATGGTCGAGCCCACCGAGGGCACCATCCTCCTCGACGGCGAGGACCTCGGCCGGCAGCCGGTCACCACGCTGCGCCGCTCGATGGGCTACGTCATCCAGAACGCCGGGCTCTTCCAGCACCGGACGATCCTCGACAACATCGCGACCGTGCCCCGCATGATCGGCTGGGGAAAGCAGAAGTCCCGGGAACGGGCGGCGGAGCTGATGGAACGGGTGGGGCTGGACGCCGCCCTCGCCAAGCGCTACCCGTACCAGCTCTCCGGCGGCCAGCAGCAGCGCGTCGGCGTGGCCCGGGCGCTCGCCGCCGATCCGCCGGTGCTGCTCATGGACGAGCCGTTCTCCGCCGTCGACCCCGTGGTCCGCAAGGGCCTCCAGGACGAACTCCTGCGCATCCAGGACGAACTGGGCAAGACCATCGTCTTCGTCACCCACGACATCGACGAGGCCATCAAGCTGGGCACCATGGTCGCGGTGATGCGCACCGGCGGCCGGCTCGCCCAGTTCGCGCCGCCCGCCGAGCTGCTGTCCGACCCCGCGGACGAGTTCGTCGAGGACTTCCTCGGCGCCGACCGCGGCATCCGGCGGCTCTCCTTCTTCCCGTCCGCCGGCCTGGACCTGACCCGCGACCCGGTCGTGCGCACCGGCGCCACCGAGGGGCGGCCCGCCGCGGCCGATGCCCCCTACCTGCTGGTGACCGACGCGGACGACAGGCCGCTGGGCTGGGCCCGGCCGGAGGACCTGACCGCCGGGGACATCGCCCCCGAGCGGCTGCTGTCCCACGGGCGGCCCTTCGTGCCCGGCACGGACTCGCTGCGCGCCGCCCTCGACTGCGCCGTCCTCTCGCCCACCGGCTGGGCGGTCGCCGTGGACGCCGACGGCCGGGTGACCGGTGTCGTCTCCCAGCAGACCATCGCCGAGGCGATCCGTACGGCCCACGGCGGCATGGCCGCCGCCGAGGCGTCCGACGCCGGGCCCGCCGTCACGAAGGTCGCGCCGTGAACGGCTTCTTCGACATCCCGAGCGACCTCGACAACACCTACTTCGGCCTGATCGGCCTGCACCTGCGCGAGGCGCTGCTGCCGGTGCTGGCCGGACTGCTGGCCGCGCTGCCCGTCGCCCAGCTGTGCGTGCGCTTCCGCTGGCTGTACCCGCCGGTGCTCGGCGTGACCACCGTCTTCTACGCCGTCCCGTCGCTGGCCGTCTTCGTCGTCCTCATCGACTACACCGGCCAGACCGAGCTGACGGTGATGATCCCGCTGGCCGTGTACAGCCTGGTCGTGCTGGTCCCGGCGATCGTGGACGGTGTGCGTTCGGTGCCCGAGGAGACCCTGGCCGCGTCGACCGCCATGGGCTTCGGACCGGTACGGCGCTATCTCCAGGTGCAGTTGCCGATCGCGGTGCCCGCCATCCTCGCCGGGCTCCGCGTGGCCGTGTCGGCGAGCATCTCGCTGGTCAGCGTCGGCGCCCTGATCGGCAACCAGGGCGCCCTCGGCAACCTGCTCGCGGACGCCCAGAAGTACGGCCGGCCGGAGCTGGCGGTCAACTCCGTCCTGACCACCGCCGTACTGGCCGTCCTGTGCGACGCGGTGCTCGTCCTGATCCGGAACCTGCTGACCCCGTGGATGCCGCGCGGCAAGGGCCGGCGCCCCAAGGAGTCCGCCGCACGGCGGGAGCTGCCCGAGCCGAAGGAGGCGTCGGCCCGGTGAACGTACTCAACTTCGTCAACGCCTTCTTCAGCGACAGTGCCCAGTGGCACGGCTACGACGGCATCCCGCAGCGCCTGCTGGAACACGTCCAGTACACGCTGATGGCGCTCGGCCTCGCCACCGCGATCGGCCTGCCCGTCGGACTGCTGACCGGGCACACCGGGCGCGGCGGCAACGCCGTCGCGTTCGTCGCCACCGCCGCCCGCGCGCTGCCCAGCTTCGGTCTGCTGGTGCTGATCGCCGTCGTGGTCGGCATCGGCCTGCTGCCCGTGATGGTCCCACTGGTCATCCTCGCGATCCCGCCGATCCTGGTGACCACCTACGAGGCGGTCCGCTCCGTCGACCCCTCACCCGTGGACGCCGCGCGCGGCATGGGCATGCACGAGTCGAGCATCCTGTTCCGGGTGGAACTGCCCGTCGCCCTGCCGCTCGTCCTCAGCGGGCTGCGCTCCGCCGGCATCCAGGTCGTGTCTACGGCGACCATCGCGGCGTACGTCTCCCTCGGCGGGATCGGCCGGTACATCATCGACGGGCTCTACCAGCGCGACTACGAGAAGGTGGTCGGCGGCGCCACACTGGTGGCCCTCCTGGCGCTGGTCACCCTCGCGGCGTTCTGGGCGGCGGGACGGCTGGCGGTGTCGCCGGGCGTGCGGCGGCGCTGAGAAACAGCCGCAACGGCCGTGACGGCTGTAAAGGAAACCGTAACCAGGCTGTTCTTGACTGACCGACATCTGGCTCGTTTGGATCGATGGATGACTTCTACCAGGAAGAGCAGCTGGTCCAGGACGAGGCACTCCGGCGCGGCGGCCGTCGCGCTCACCGCCGCGGCGGCGCTGCTCGCGGGCTGTTCCTCCGACTCCGACGACACGTCCGACAATCCGCTGGCCGGCGAGAAGGCGAAGGCCGGCACCGTCGTCGTCGGCTCGAACAACTTCGCCGAGAGCACCCTGCTCGCCGACATCTACGGCGAGGCGCTGAAGGCCAAGGGCCTCAAGGTCACCTACAAGCACAACATAGGCAGCAGGGAGACGACGTACGGCCTGATGAAGAACGGCTCGGTCACGGTACTGCCCGAGTACAACGGCTCCCTGCTGGCCTACCTCGACCCCGAGGCCGAGCAGCAGTCCGCCGACGCGGTCAACGAGGCCGTGAAGGCCAAGCTCGACAAGAAGCTGACCGTGCTGGAGTCGTCGCCGGCCGAGAACAAGGACTCGGTGAGCGTCAACGCCGAGACCGCGAAGAAGTACGGTCTCACCGCGGAGTCGACGCTCGCCGACCTCAAGGAGGTCGCCCCGGACCTGACGATCGGCGGCTCGCCCGAGTTCCAGACCCGGCAGCAGGGTCTGAAGGGCCTTGAGTCGGTGTACGGGCTGAAGTTCAAGTCCTTCAAGGCGCTCGACGCGGGCGGCCCGCTGACCCAGTCCGCGCTGACGAAGAACACCGTGCAGGCGGCGGACGTCTTCACCACCGACCCGACCATCATCAAGGAGAAGTTCGTCGTCCTGAAGGACCCGGAGAACCTCTTCGGCTACGCGAACGTGACCCCGCTGGTCACCAAGGAGGGGCTGTCCAAGGAGGGCGTGGCCACGCTCAACGCGGTCTCCGCCAAGCTGGACACCAAGACCCTCCTGGACCTGGACGCCCAGGTCCAGCTGGACAAGAAGGACCCGCTGGACGTGGCCAAGGAGTGGCTCAAGTCCGCGGGTCTCGTCTGACGGACGCCTCGCCCGACGAACGCCCGAAGACGACTCGCTACGACGCCGCGGCCCCGGTCGCGGCGTCGATCAGCTGGTCGATCAGGGCGATGAGGACGTCCCGGCTGGAGGTCCGCTCCCGCGCGTCGCACAGCAGCACCTGCACGTGCTCCGGCAGCGCGAGGGCCTCGCGGATCTCCGCCGCCGGGTACGGATGCCGCCCGTGGAAGCCGTTGACGCCGACCACGAACGGGATGCCCCGCCGCTCGAAGAAGTCGATGGCGGCGAAGCTCGACTCGGGCCTGCGGACGTCGACCAGCACCACCGCCCCGAGCGCGCCGATCGCCAGGTCGTTCCACATGAACCAGAACCGCTGCTGACCGGGCGTGCCGAAGAGGTACAGCACCAGTTCCCGGCCGATGGTGATCCGCCCGAAGTCCAGGGCCACGGTGGTGGCCCGCTTCTCCTCGATGCCGGCGAGGTCGTCGACGTCGAGTCCCGCCGCGGTCAGCGGTTCCTCGGTGCGCAGCGGGGCGATCTCGCTGACCGAGCCCACCATGGTGGTCTTGCCGACGCCGAAACCGCCGGCGATCAGGATCTTGACGGCGTCGGGCGCGGTCGCGCGCGCGGATGCCGTGGGCGCCTCAGCGGCGCGGTCAGAGCCGGCCAAGGCCGTCCCTCACTTTCTGCAGCAGGTCCAGGTCCGGGTTGGCGCGCGAGACGAGGTGCGGCGGCCGGGCGGTGATCCGGCCGGCCTCCAGCAGGTCGGAGAGCAGGATGACCACCACGCTCACCGGCAGGTCGAGGCGGGCCGCGACCTCCGCGACGGCCACCGGCTCGGCGCACAGCCGCAGGATCCGCAGGTGCTCGGGCTGTGGCCGTGCGCCCCGGGTGGGCTGCGGGTCGACCGCGGTCACCGTCGTGATGAGGGTGAAGTCGGCGCGGCTGGGCCGGGTCCGGCCGCCGGTCAGGGTGAACGGCCGCACGAGCCGGCCCCCCGCGTCGCCTCCGGTCACGTCACTCGCCGGGTCCCGCGGTGGCCCGCGGTGCCGCGCTCAGGTGCTCGCCGATCTTCTTCACCAGCATGTTCATCTGGTACGCCACCACGCCGACGTCCGCGTTCGGCCCGGTGAGCACGACCAGGTGGGCGCCGGGACCCGCGGAGCTGAGGATCAGGTAGCTGTTGGCCATCTCGATGAGCGCCTGGCGCACCGGGCCGCCGCGGAAGTCCATGCTGACGCCCTTGCTGAGGCTCATCAGGCCCGACGCGGTCGCCGCGAGCCGCTCGGCGTCGTCCCGCAGGAACCCGGTGGACTTGCTGACGACCAGCCCGTCCTCGGAGAGCACCACCGCCTGGTTCACGTCGGCGACCCGCTCCACGAGTCCGGTGAGCAACTGGTCCAGCTCGCTGTGCGTGGCGGGGGAGGGTCGGGTCATCGGGTGTCCTTCGTCGGCGGTCGGCGGTCGGCGGTGGGAGAGGAGGGGGCGGCGGAGGAGGAGAACACCTGCCCGTCGGTGTCGTCCGGGCCGTCGTCGGCCTGGGCCCGCAGCGTGCCGCGCTGGAATCCGGCGAGGGACGACGCGGCGCGCTCGGCCGTGAAGTCGGCGTAGTCGTCGGGCGCGTCGTCCCGGCCGCCGACGGTGTCCTCGTCCCTCAGCTCGGCGGCGAGGCTGGTCTGCGGAACCCTGCGGGGCAGCGGCGCCAAGCCATGCGGCTCGGGGGCGGACGCGGAGGCGGGAGCGGTGGGGGCGACGGTCTCGGCCCGGCTCGCGGGTACCGGCCGCGGCCGCACGGACGGCCCGGCGGGAACCGGGCCCGCCTCCGACGGGCGCGACGCGGCGGGGTCGACGGACTCGCCGGACGCGGAAGCCCCGGAGACCGGCCCGTCCGCGGACGCCGACGCGGAGGCGGCGGGCGCCCCGTCGACCGGCTCCCGCACCACGATGTCGTGCGGGATCAGCACGATCGCCGTGGTCCCGCCGTAGGGCGAGGAACGCAGCGTGACGGTGATGCCGTGCCGGTGCGCGAGGCGGGCGACGACGAACATGCCGAGCCGCAGGTCGTCGGCGAGCGCCACCACGTCGAACTGCGGGGCCACCGCCAACTGCTCGTTGAACGCCGCGTAGTCCTCCTCGGACAGACCGAGCCCGCGGTCCTCGATCTCGACGGCCAGCCCCTTGGCCACCAGCGCCGCGCGCACCCCGACCGGGTGGGGCGCGGGGGAGTAGGCCGTCGCGTTGTCGATCAGCTCGGCGAGCAGGTGGATCACGTCGGCGACCGCGGGCGGCGCGAGCGCCACCTCCTCGTCGGTGTGCAGTTCCACGCGCTGGTACTCGGCCACCTCGCCGACGGCGCTGCGCAGGATGTCGACCAGCGAGACGGGCTCGCGCCAGGTGCGCCTGGGCTGCTCACCGCTGATGATGACCAGGTTCTCCTCGTACCGGCGCAACTGGCTGGCCGTGGAGTCCAGTTCGTACAGACCCTTGAGGATCTCGGGGTCGGTGTGCTCGCGCTCCAGGGCGTCCAGCTTGCCGAGCTGCATGTTGACGAGGTTCTGGCTCTGCCGGGCGATGCCCAGGATCACCTTCTGGAAGCCGCGCCGGGTGTCGGCGAGTTCGACGGCGGTGTGCACGGCGGTGCGCTGCGCCGTGTTGAACGCCTGGGCGACCTGGCCGAGTTCGTCGCGGCCGTAGTCCAGCGGCGGGGTCGCCGACTCCACGTCGACCTTCTCGCCCCGCTCCAGCCGCGCCACCACGTCGGGCAGCCGCTCCTCGGCCAGGCTCAGCGTGGCCAGCCGCAGCCCGCGCAGCCGCCTCGACAGCGAGCGTGTGATGCGCCAGGACATGCCGACGCACAGGAGCAGGGCGACCAGGCCGCCGGCGCTGAGGGAGGCCGCCGTGATCAGCAGCTGGCGCGCCTCGTCGGCGCTGCGGTCGAGCAGCCCTCCGGTCTGCTGCCGGATCAGCTTCCCGTACGCGTCGGAGACCTTCGCGAACGCCGCGGTCCACTGCTCCCGCAGGTCGGGCAGGTCGATCCGGTCCTCCCCGTTCGCCGCGCGGGCCGCGAGCACCCGGTCCTCGACCTTCTGGAGCGTCTGCCACTCGGGGCTGGCCAGGATCCGCTCGGTCTGCGTCTTCGCGCTGCCGCTGAGGGAGGGGACGATCTGGTCCTGGACCAGCCAGCGCCGGGTGTGCACCAGTTGCGCGAAGTGCGCCCACTGCTGCTCGTCCATCCGGTCGGACGGCCAGGCCAGGGTGAGCCGGGCGTCCTCCTGGGAGGCCAGTTCGGCCGCGTGCTCCAGGGCGACCAGCGGCCCGGCCTGCGAGGTGAGGTCGCCGTCGTCGACCTGCGAGAGTTCCTGGAAGGCGTGGACCTGCTCGTCGATGATCGAGGTGTACTGGTCGAGCGCCTGCTCGGGGGTGATGTCGCTCGGGTCGTCGACCTGGTTGCGGTAGTACTCCAGGCTGCCCACCGAGCCGAGCACCGAGTACAGCCGGTCCGAGACCCGGGAGGGCGCGTGCTCGATCGCGTCGGACTGGCCGACCAGCTGGGCGACCGCCTCGTCCGTCTTCCTGCGCTGCGCCTCCAGTTCCGCCCGGTCGCCCTCGGGCGCGGCCAGCCAGGCGGCCGACAGGCTGCGCTCCTTCTGTAGGGCGAGCGTCGCCTCGGTGCCCATGGCCCCGGTGTCGCGGCTCAGTTCCGTCTGCGAGCGCAGCCGCAGGCCCTCCGAGAACATCTGGATCGTCGTCACCCCCCACACGGCGGCCAGCGTGACGCCGGGAACCAGGGCCAGGAGGATCAGGGAGAGACGTATGGAGCCGAGGCGGCGCCGGGCTCCCTTCCGTGCGGGCATCGTCGTCCTAGGCGATCATCGGGGGAGGAGGTCGGAGCTGCGGGGGAGCCGGCGGCCGCGGGGCCCGGTCACCGGGTGCCGCCCGCGGCGAACTTCGCGACCGTGTCGGGGTTGGTGCGGGTGACGGAAGCGGGGGCGGGGAGCACGGGCGCCCCCCCCCCCCCCCGGACGTTTGCGGTGGTGCGGGACAGCCAGAG
>NZ_JBHXNW010000111.1:0-9478 GCF_042717365.1 Streptomyces sp. NPDC058534 | reverse complement strand
GGGGGGGGGGGGCGGGCGGGGGCGCGCGCCGGCGCCCCCCGGCTCGCCCCGGGGGGGGGGGGGGGGCCCGGCCCCCCCCCCCCCCCCCCCCCGGGGCCGGTCAGCACGGGCGCCACCCCGCCGCCGCTGACGTTGCCGTTGGTCCGGTACAGCCAGAGCGCGTCCACCGCGAGATAGCCCTGGAGATACGGCTGCTGGTCCACCGCGAACTGGACGTCCCCGCGTTTGACGGCGGCGACCAGGTCGTTGTCGAGGTCGAAGGTGGCGACATTGGCGCTGCTGCCCGCCTCGTCGACCGACTTGACCGCGGTGAGGGCGAACGCCGCGCCGTTCATGACGACTTCGTCGATGCTGGGGTCCTGGCGCAGCCGCGCGGTGACCGCGGCGCCGACCGCCTTCATGTCGGTGCCCTCGACGTAGAGCATCTCGGTCTCGCCCTCGAACGTCTTCTTCACGCCGGCGCAGCGGGCCTCCACGGCCACGTTGCCACGCTCGTGGATGACGCACAGGGCGTGTTTGGCCTTGAGGTCGTTGAGTTTGTCGCCGACGGCCCGGCCCGCGACGCTCTCGTCCTGGCCGAAGTACCCCAGGAGTCCCGTCGACCGCCAGGCGTCCATGCCGGAGTTGAGGCCGACCACGGGGATGCCGGCCGCCTTGGCCTCGGCGACCGGCGCCTTCATCGCCTGCGGCTTGGCCAGCGTCAGGGCGATGCCGTCCACCTTGTCGCGGACGGCGTCCCGCACCAGGTCGGCCTGGTCGGCGGTGTCCGCGTCGCCCGCGTACGTCAGGTCGATGCCGTCCTTGGCCGCAGCCGCCTCGGCGCCCTTGCGCACCCGGTCCCAGAAGGCGTCGCCCTCTCCGCCGTGGGTGACCATGACGACCTTCATCCGGTCGGCGCCGGACCCGCCGGCGGCGTCCGCCGTCGAGCCGTCCTCGTCCCCGCCGAGGGCGGAGCAGCCGGCCGTCAGCAGACAGACGGCCGCGGCGAGGGCCGCGGCGCGCAGCGGGCCGGGGGAGTGGGTGGGCGGGGGAGAAGTACTCATGGGGGTTGGGGCACCTCGCTGTGCGGCCGAGCAGGAGGAACGGGGCGAGGTGGCCCGGAGCCACGTGTCGCTGCGCCAACCGGGTGAATCTCGCCTGGCCGGAGCAAACCGTGAGTGACCGCTGGTAGTCAAGTGACCAGCGACCAGGTGTGAGTTGTCGGTGCCGCATCGTGATGAACGGGACAGGTCGCGAACGGCGCTTCCTCGGCGTCCGCGCCGGGGTCGCAAGGAGGGCTACAAGGAGGACTATCTGACGGTCTGTTATCGGTGAGTTATCGTGTACAGGGGGTAAAGGCAGGCCGCACGGCCCGTTGAGTTCCAGCCCAGGAGAGTTTCAGCCGATGGCGAGGCAGCTACGCGCCGAGCAGACCCGCGCGACGATCGTCGGTGCCGCCGCCGACCTGTTCGACCGTCACGGCTACGAGTCGACCAGCCTGAGCGAGATCGTGGCGCACGCCGGGGTCACCAAGGGAGCCCTGTACTTCCACTTCGCGGCGAAGGAAGACCTCGCCCACGCCATCATGGAGATCCAGTCCAGGACCTCGCGCCAACTCGCGACGGACCTGGGCGGGCGCGGCTACACCTCGCTGGAGGCGCTGATGCGCCTCACCTTCGGTATGGCCCGGCTGTGCGAGGAGGGGCCGGTGCTGCGCGCCGGTCTGCGGCTCGCCACCGCGGGCGTGCCGGTACGGCCGCCGCTGCCGCACCCCTTCACCGAGTGGCGGGAGATCGCCACCTCCCGGCTCCTCGACGCCGTCCGTCAGTCCGACCTGCATCCGGACATCGACGTCGACTCCGTCGCCCACACCCTCGTCTGCTCCATCGTCGGCACCCGCGTGGTCAGCGGGACCCTGGAACCGGCCGGGCGCCAGCCCCGCCGCCTGGCCGAGATGTGGCACATCCTCATCCGAGGCATGGTGCCGGTGACCCGTCGCGCCCGCTACGTCACCCTCGCCGCGCGCCTGGAGCGCGAGACCGCGACCGCCTGAGCGGACCGGCCCGCGCGATACGGTGAGGCGCATGCCCGACACCCCGTCCGAGCCCGCCCCCGTCATCCTCGGCGACGCGCCCGGGTCCTTCCCGCACGGTGTGCTCGCCGACCGGCACCCCGCCATCGTCCGGCAGGTGCGCGACGCGTTCCCCCACGGCCCCGAACGGCTGCGCGCCCTCGACGCGCTGCTCGCCAGCTGCGCCGACGGAGTGATCGAACCGCTGCCCGCGGACGCCGACGCCCGCGACCGGGACCGCTGGGCGCGGTGGGGCCTGGACGCGTACGCCGGCCGCTCCTGGTACGACGTGCCCTGGCTGTGGGCCGAGAGCCACTTCTACCGCCGGCTCCTCGACGCCGTCGGGTACTTCGCCCCCGGCACCTGGCAGGGCGTCGATCCCTTCCGGCCCGCCAAGCTCGCCGAACTCGACGACCCCGCCACGGACGAGGAACTCGCCGCGCTCGACGGCCTCGCCGCCCTGCCCGCCGACGAGCGGACCCGGGCCCTGCTGCACGGCTCGCTCTGGGGTAACCGGGCGGACCTCGGCTTCCGTCTCTCCGAGGGCGGCACCGGCACCGGGGAGCAGGTGGAGGCCCTCGTGTGCGACGACAGCGACGCCCTGTGGTCCCTGCTCCCGCCCTCCGGCGGGCCGGACACGGCCGGACCGAACACCCTGTGCCTCGTCGCCGACAACGCGGGCCGCGAACTCGTCCCCGACCTGCTCCTCGTCTCGCACCTGCTCGCCGAGGGCCGCGTCGACCGGGCGGTCCTGCACGTCAAGCCGCATCCGTACTACGTCTCCGACGCCACGCCCACCGACGTGCTCGACGCCCTGCGGCGGCTGGTGGCGGCGGGCGGTACGGCCGAGGAGTACGGGCGGCGTCTGTGGACCGCGCTGCGGGACGGGCGCGTCACCGTCCGCGCCCACCCCTTCTCCTGCGCCCCGCTGCCGTACGCGGACCTGCCCGACGACCTGCGCGCGGAGTTCGCCGCGGCCACCGTCACCGTCCTCAAGGGCGACCTGAACTACCGCCGCCTGGTGGGCGACCGGTGGTGGCCGCCGACCACGCCCTTCGCGGACGTCACCGCGTACTTCCCGGGGCCCGTCGCCGCCCTGCGCACCCTCAAGTCCGACGTGATCACCGGCCTGACCGGGAAGACCGAGGCGGCGCTGGAGTCCGGCGGGGAGCGGCGCTGGCGGACCGGCGGGACGCACGCCCTGATCCAGGTCAGGACCTGAGCGCGGAGTTCCCGTCTTCCGCGCTCTTTCACGCGATGGTGTGATCATGTGCCGCCGGGTGGATGTGGCCTCGGGGCCCTGGGTAGTGCCGGGCCATGACGCAACAGCCCTTCGAACTCCCGCACTTCTACCTGCCGCATCCGGCGCGGCTCAACCCGCATCTCGACGAGGCACGCGCCCACTCGACGGCGTGGGCGCGCGAGATGGGCATGCTGGAGGGCTCCGAGGTCTGGGAGCGGTCCGACCTCGACGCACACGACTACGGACTGCTCTGCGCCTACACCCACCCGGACTGCGACGGGCCGGCGCTCTCCCTGATCACCGACTGGTACGTGTGGGTCTTCTTCTTCGACGACCACTTCCTGGAGCGGTTCAAGCGCACCCAGGACCGCGTCGCCGGCAAGGCCCACCTGGACCGGCTGCCCCTGTTCATGCCGCTCGACCTCACCACCGGGACGCCCGAGCCGGAGAACCCGGTCGAGGCCGGTCTCGCCGACCTCTGGACGCGCACGGTGCCCGCGATGTCGGCCGACTGGCGCCGCCGCTTCGCCGTCGCGACCGAACACCTGCTCAACGAGTCCCTGTGGGAGCTGTCCAACATCAACGAGGGGCGGATCGCCAACCCCGTCGAGTACATCGAGATGCGCCGCAAGGTCGGCGGTGCCCCCTGGTCGGCGGGGCTCGTGGAGTACGCGACCGCCGAGGTGCCCGCGGCCGTCGCCGGGTCCCGGCCGCTCAGGGTGCTGATGGAGACGTTCTCCGACGGCGTGCACCTGCGCAACGACCTCTTCTCCTACCAGCGCGAGGTCGAGGACGAGGGCGAGCTGAGCAACGGAGTGCTGGTCCTGGAGACCTTCTTCGACTGCACCACCCAGGAGGCCGCCGAACTGGTCAACGACGTCCTCACCTCCCGCCTGCACCAGTTCGAGCACACCGCGTTCACCGAAGTGCCCGCGGTGGCCCTGGAGAACGGACTCACCCCGCCCGAGGCCGCCGCCGTCGGGGCGTACGCCAAGGGCCTCCAGGACTGGCAGTCCGGCGGCCACGAATGGCACCTGCGCTCCAGCCGGTACATGAACAAGGGCGCCCGGCCCGCCGCCGGCTGGCAGGCGCTGACCGGGCCCGGCACCTCCGCCGCGGACGTCGGCACGCTGCTCGCCGCCGCGGCCTCCCGGCGGACCCGCCCCTACACGTACGTTCCCTTCCAGAAGGTCGGCCCGTCGGTCATCCCCGACATCCGCATGCCGTACCCGCTGGAGCTGAGCCCCGCCCTGGAGGGCTCCCGGCGGCATCTGCTCGCGTGGTCGCACCGGATGGGCATCCTCGGCGAGGGCGTCTGGGACGAGGACAAGCTCGCGAGCTGCGACCTCCCCCTGTGCGCCGCCGGTCTCGACCCGGACGCCACCCAGGACCAGCTCGACCTGGCCTCCGACTGGCTGGCCTTCGGGACCTACGGCGACGACTACTACCCGCTCGTCCACGGACACCGCCGCGACCTGGCCGCCGCCCGGCTGACCACGGCCCGGCTGTCGGCCTGCATGCCGCTCGACGGCGAACCGGTCCCGCCGCCCGGCAACGCCATGGAGCGCTCCCTGACCGACCTGTGGGCGCGCACGACGGCCGGCATGACGCCCGAGGAGCGACGCCCCCTCAAGGCGGCCGTCGACACGATGACCGAGGCCTGGGTGTGGGAGCTGTCCAACCAGATCCAGAACCGCGTCCCCGACCCGGTGGACTACCTGGAGATGCGGCGCGCCACCTTCGGCTCCGACCTCACGCTGGGCCTGTGCCGCGCCGGACACGGGCCCGCCGTGCCGCCCGAGGTCTACCGCAGCGGTCCGGTCCGCTCCCTGGAGAACGCGGCGATCGACTACGCGTGCCTCCTCAACGACGTCTTCTCGTACCAGAAGGAGATCGAGTACGAGGGCGAGATCCACAACGCGGTCCTCGTCGTGCAGAACTTCTTCGGCGTCGACTACCCGGCCGCCCTGCGGGTCGTACAGGACCTGATGAACCAGCGCATGCGCCAGTTCGAGCACGTCGTCGCGCACGAACTCCCCGTCGTCTATGACGACTTCCAGCTCTCCGACGAGGCACGCGGCATCATGCGTGGCTACGTGGCCGACCTGCAGAACTGGATGGCCGGCATCCTCAACTGGCACCGGAACGTCCCGCGTTACCAGGCCGAGTACCTGGCGGGACGCACCCACGGATTCCTCCCGGACCGGATCCCGGCCCCGCCCGTGCCCGCGCCCGTGCCCTCGCCCGTGCCCAGGGGGTCCCTCGTGCCGACGCCCTGACCGTCGTTCAGTCTCACTCGTTCGTGGCTCGTCACGCGCCGGTGCGCCGGGTAGAGCACCTGCCGGAGGCGATCCATGGAACAGACAGCGTTGCGGCCCAAACCGATGCCCGGCCGGGAACCGGCCGCCGGCACCGAACCCGACGGCCCCCGGCGCCCGCACGCCGGGCGCCGGCGCCGTCGGCGGCTGACCACCCTGCTGCTCGGCGTGTTCGCCGCGACCGTGCTGCTCCTGGCGGGCGTGGGGCTCGGCACGGTGGGCGCCACGGTGATCGGCATGAGCGAACTCGCCGCACTGCAACAGCGGTCGGGAGCGGCGGTACCCGGACCGGGCGCGGGGGAGGGAACCGGCTCCCCCGCCGCCCCGGCGCACCCGTCGGCGGCGGCGTCCCCCTCCCCGGCGCGGGCCGCCGCGACCCTCGGCGTGGAGGCCGTGGACCACGAGAAACCGGGAGCCCTGGTCGTGGGCGTCCACGTGCCCGGCCCCGGGTACGCGGCGGGGCTGGTCCGGGGCGACGTGCTCCTGGCGTTCGGCACGACCCGCGTCGACTCGGCCGCCGACCTCGCACACGCGGTGGCCCGCGCGCGGCCCGGCAAGGACGTCAAGGTCACCGTCCGCCACGAGAGCGGCGGCTACCAGCAGTTGACGGCCGTTCCGGGGGTCGTCACGTGATGGTGCGGAAGTGGCTGGTGAGCCGTCCGGCGTCGTCCAGCACGTGGTAGGCCAGCCCGACCGGCGCGTCCCGGTCCGCGACCTGCTCGCCCTCCCAGGACAGCCGCAGGGTCCAGGTCACCCCGGGGCCGACCATCACGGGCCGCCCGGCGAAGACGGTGGCGGCGGGGGTGTGGGCGTGCCCGGTGATCAGCCCCGCGACCCGGGGCCGCCGCTCCAGCAGCGCGGCGAGGCGCTCGGGCCGGCGCAGCGGGTACGAGTCGGGCAGGGGGTGGTGGAGGGCCGTCGGCGGGTGGTGGAAGGCGAGCAGCGCCGGGCGGTCGCCGAGCCCGTCGAGCGTCGACTCGATCCAGCCGTACGTCTCCTCGTCCAGCTCCCCCTCGTCGCTCCCCGGGACGCTGGAGTCGCACATCAGCACCGCGCCGCCGGCGAGGACACACACGTCGTTGACCGGACCGTCGGCGGCGGGCCGGCCCAGCAGGGCCTTGCGGTAGGGGGCGCGGACGTCGTGGTTGCCCGGGCAGGTCAGCACGGGGAACGGCGCGGTGCCGTCGCGCAGCCCGAGGAGCCCGGCGGCCTCCTCGTACTCCGCCTCCGTGCCGTGGTCCGCGATGTCCCCGGTCACCAGCAGCGCGTCCACCCGCCCCGGCAGCCGCCACAGGTGGTCGCGGACCCGCGCGGCGCGCTCGGTCGAGCGCGGGCTCCCGTCGAGGTGAAGATCGCTGATGTGCGCGAGTACGAGCACGGTGCCCCCTCCTTCGGGCGCCCGAACGTCACGCCCCCCTGGCTAATGCTTGCGACGCATCAAACCATTAGCCAGGGTGGTCGCTCCATGCCAATCGGCTCGCGCGGCCCCCGCGCTGCGGGCAGGATGCTGCCCGTGGTCCCTTCACTCTTTCGCCCAGGGAGGCCCGGATGACCGGCAGCAGTCCCGCCCCTTCCTTCACCGCCGACGACTACCGGGCCCGCATGGAGCGCGCCGCGGACACGGCCGCCGACGCCGGTCTCGCCGGTCTGCTGGTGGCGCCGGGCCCGGACCTCGTGTGGCTCACCGGTTACGCGCCCACCGCGGACACCGAACGGCTCACGCTGCTCGTCCTCGCCCCCGGCCGCGACCCCGTGCTGGTCGTCCCCACGCTGGAGGCCCCCGACGCGGCGAAGGCGACCGGCGCGCCCGCCCTCACCCTGCGCGACTGGACCGACGGCAAGGACCCCTACGCCGCCACCGCCGCCCTCCTCGACGGATCCGGGCGGTTCGGCATCAGCGACAACGCCTGGGCGATGCACCTGCTGGCCCTGCAAAGCGCCCTGCCCGGCACCTCCTACGCCTCCCTCACCGAGGCGCTGCCCATGCTGCGCGCCGTCAAGGACGCGGCGGAGCTGGAACTGCTGGCGGCGGCCGGCGCGGCGGCGGACGCCGCTTTCGAGGAGATCCGCACCGTCCGCTTCGGCGGCCGCCGGGAGTCCGAGGTCGCCGCCGACCTCGCCGGCCTGCTGCTGGGCTTCGGCCACTCCCAGGTCGACTTCACCATCGTCGCCTCAGGACCGAACGGCGCCAACCCGCACCACGAGGTCGGCGACCGCGTCATCGAGGACGGCGACATGGTCGTCCTCGACTTCGGCGGCCTGAAGGACGGCTACGGCTCGGACACCTCCCGCACGGTCCACGTCGGCGAACCCACCGACGAGGAACGCCGGGTGCACGACCTGGTCCGCGAGGCCCAGGAGGCCGGCTTCCGGGCGGTGCGGCCCGGCGCCGCCTGCCAGGACGTCGACCGGGCCGCCCGCGCGGTCATCGCCGGCGCCGGGTACGGCGAGTACTTCATCCACCGCACCGGGCACGGCATCGGCGTCACCACGCACGAACCGCCGTACATGATCGAGGGCGAGGAGCGGCCCCTCGTGCCCGGCATGTGCTTCTCCGTCGAGCCCGGCGTCTATCTGCCCGGCCGGTTCGGGGTACGCATCGAGGACATCGTCACCGTCACTCAGGACGGCGGCCGGCGGTTCAACGACACCACCCGGGAGCTGGTCGTGGTGGAGTGACCGGCGACAGAAGGACCCCGACCGCCCCGGCAGACCCGGAGGACGACGGCGCGACCATGACCCAGGCACCGACACCCACCGCGGACACCGTCCGCCGACTGGTCGGCTCCCTGCTGGGCGGGAGCACGCGACCCGACGTACGGCCCGTCGCCGCGGGCGCGGGACCCGCCACCTGGTGGGTCGGCCCCCGGCACGTGCTGCGGCTGGCCCCCGACCGCGACGCGGCGGTGCGCCAGCGCCGCGAACTGCGCCTGCGCGAGCTGGTGCGGCCGTACGTGCCCGTCGCGGTGCCCACCAGCGTGGCGCACGGCGAGTGGGCACCGGGGCTGACCTACACGCTGGACGCCAAGGTGCCCGGCGGGTCGGGCGAGGACCACGACGTGTCCGCGCTGGGCGAGGCGGACCTCGCGGCGCTGCTCACCGCCGTGCGCGAGGTGCCGGTCCGCCAGGCCGAGACCCTCGGCGTGCCCCGGTCCGCCCCGCGCTCCCTGGAGGCGCTGCGCGGGGCCGCCGAGCGGGCCGCCGGACGCCTCGCCGAGGCCGACGAGTTCGACGCCACGCGTCCGGAGCGGCTCACCCGGCAGGCGGCCGCCCAACTCGGCGCGCAGCCGGGTGCGGCGGTCCTCGTCCACCACGGGCTGACCGGCGAGCACCTGGTGGTCAGCGCCGACGGCCGGGTCCGCGGCGTCCTCGGCTGGACCGACGCCGTCCTCGGGGACCCGGCCGAGGACATCGCCGGGCTGGCGCTCTCCGTCGGCTCGCCGGCCGCGGTGCGCGCCGCCACGCTCGCCGGGTACGGCGCCCGGCCCTGCCTGCGCGGCCTGTGGCTGGCCCGCTGCGACACCGCCGTCCAGCTCGCCGACGCCCTCGCGGGCCGCTCCGACACCGCCCTGCCTCTGCTGAGGACGCGGTTGCGGCGCGCCTGGGAGCCGATCCTGCTGGAACGGGTGACGGAACTGCGCGAGGACGACCCGGACGACGCCCCTGCCTGACCGTCCGGGGTACCCGGCGCGTCCGGCGGCCCTGGCTGAGCGCCCGGGGTACCCGGCGCGTCCGGCGGCCCTGCCTGAGCGCCCGGGGTACCCGGCGCGTCCGGCGCCTCTGCCTGACCGTCCGGAGTACCCGGCACGTCCGGCGGGCCCGGGTGTGGGCCCGGCCGGCGCGCGCGCCCACCCCCGCGCCCCCGCC
>NZ_JBHXNW010000110.1:0-22867 GCF_042717365.1 Streptomyces sp. NPDC058534 | reverse complement strand
TCCCCCCGCCTCGGACTCTCCCGCCCGGGATGGCTGGAGCCGCCACGGCTGGATGATGCGGCCCGGGCTGGATGATGCGGCCCGGGCTGGATGATGGCGCCCGGGCTGGATGGTGCCGCCCGGGCTGGATGGTGCCGCCCGGGCCGGATGGTGCCGCCCGGGCCGGGTGGTGCCGCCCGCGCCGGAGGAATCCCGGACCGGTGACGAGGTCTCCTCGCGGTACCTTCGTGGTCCGTCGATGAGGAGAGTCACCGTGAGCATGTTCGTGCAGCCTGCCGCCGAGGGCGCCGATCCGTTCGGTACGGCACGTCTCCGGCGCGGGGTGCTGGACGCCTGGGCGACGAGCCCGGCCCGGTTCCGTGAGGACGCCAACGCGGAGGAGGACCTCGTCCTCGGCGGCTACCGCGACCGGCTGGTCGTCGAGCTGGCGCAGAACGCCGCCGACGCCGCCGCCCGGTCCGGCGTGCCGGGCCGGCTCCGGCTGACCCTGCGCGACGGCGTCCTCGTCGCCGCCAACACCGGCGCCCCGCTGGACGCGACCGGCGTCGAGTCGCTGTCCACGCTGCGCGCCTCCGCCAAGCGGGACGCCGGAGACAGCGCCGTCGGCCGGTTCGGGGTCGGCTTCGCCGCCGTCCTGGCCGTCACCGACGAGCCCGCCGTCGTCAGCCGGCACGGCGGGGTCCGCTGGTCCCTGGCCGAGGCCCGCGACCTGGCCGCCGACACCGCCGGGCACAGCCCCGGCCTGGGCGACGAGATCCGGCGGCGCGACGGGCACGTCCCGCTGCTGCGGCTGCCGTTCTCCGCCGAGGGCAGCGCCCCCGGCCCGTACGACACGGCCGTCATCCTCCCGCTGCGCGACACGGCCGCCGCCGACCTCGCCGAACGGCTCCTGCACGCCGTGGACGACGCCCTGCTGCTCGCCCTGCCGGGCCTGGCGGAGGTCGTGGTCGAGGTCGCGGACGACGTCCGCACGCTGTCCCGCCGCACCGAGGACGCCCTCACCGTCGTCGAGGACTCCCGCGAGGGCACCACCCGCTGGCGTACCGCCGCCGCGCACGGCCCGCTCACCCCGGACCTGCTCGCCGACCGGCCGGTCGAGGAGCGGCTGCGTCCGCACTGGTCCGTGACCTGGGCGGTGCCGGTCGACGCCGACGGCGCCCCGGCGCGGCCCCGGACCAGCCCCGTGGTGCACGCGCCCACGCCCAGCGACGAGCCGCTCGGCGTGCCCGCCCTGCTCATCGCCTCCTTCCCGCTGGACTCCACCCGCCGGCACGCCGCGCCCGGCCCGCTGACCGGCTTCCTGACGGAGCGGGCGGCCGACGCCTACGCCGGGCTGCTCGCCGACTGGCGCCCGGTCGCCGCCGGTCTCATCGGCCTCGTGCCCGGCCCGCTGGGCAAGGGGGAGCTGGACGGTGCGCTGCGCCAGGCGATCCTCGAACGGCTGCCGCGCACCGCCTTCCTGCCGCCCGCCGCCGGACCGGCCGAGGACGACCCCGACCTGCCCGACTCCCTGCGCCCCCGCGACGCCGAGGTGGTGGAGGGCGCCGGCGCCGACACCGTGCGGGTCCTCGCCGAGGTCCTGCCGACCCTGCTGCCCGCCGGCCTCGAACGCCGGGTGGAGCTGCGCACGCTCGGCGTCGCCCGGGTGCCGCTGACCGACGCGATCGACCGGCTGGCCGGTCTCGAGAAGGACCCGGGCTGGTGGCACCGGCTCTACGACAGCCTCGCCGGCGTCGATCCCGACCGGCTCTCGGGGCTGCCGGTGCCGCTGGCCGGGGGCGCCGCCCAGGGCTTCGGGACGGGCTCGGGGCGCACGACCATCGGGCCCCGGCAGGTGCTGCTGCCGTCCCCCGAGGCCGCCTCCCTCGACCCGGAGGTGCTCACCCGCCTCGGCCTGAAGATCGCCCACCCGGACGCGGCCCATCCGCTCCTGGAGAAGCTCGGCGCCCTCCCGGCCACCCCGCGTGCCGTACTCACCACCCCGCAGGTCCGGGCCGCCGTCGCCGCCTCGCTGGAGGACGACGGCGCCGCGAACTGGGAGGAGGACGCCCTCGACGCCGAGGAACTGGCCGACACCGTCCTCGGCCTGGTCCGCGACGCCGGACTCGACGCCGGGGACGAGCCCTGGCTGGGCGCGCTCGCCCTGCCCGACGAGGACGGCGAACTCTCCCCGGCGGGCGAACTAGTCTTCCCCGGCGGCCCGTTCGCGCGGGTCATGCGCGAGGACGAGGTCGCCGCCGTGGACGCGGAGCTGGCCGAGAAGTGGGGGGCGGACGCGCTGGCCGCCTGCGGTGTGCTCGTCACCTTCGCGCTCGTCCGCGCCACCGACGTCGTCCTCGACCCGGACGAACTGGAGCCCCGAGATGGGGACTTCGCCGAACCCGACGACGCCGGGCTGCTGGACGCCGTGGACGTGTGGAGCGAGGACGTCCTGGACCGCTTCCCGGACACCCCCGTGCCGCCGGTCGCCACCGAGATCGTCGCCGTGCGCGACCTGGACCTGGTGGACGACGACCGCTGGCCCGAGGCCCTCGCCCTGCTGTCCCGGCCGCCCCTGCGCGACGCGCTCGTCCAGCCGGTACGCGTCCTGCTGCCCGACGGCACCCACGAGGTCGTACGGCCGTACACCGCGTGGTGGCTGCGCGGGCACCCCGTGCTCGGCGGACGGCGCCCCGCCGGTCTGCGCGCGGCGGGCTCCGACCCGCTGCTGCGGGGCCTGTACGACGAGGCCGACGCCTCCGGCTTCGGGGACGAGCAGGTGCTGCGGGCGCTGGGCGTACGCACCTCGGTCGCCGCGCTCCTCGACGAGCCCGGCGGCGCGGCCGAACTCCTCGACCGCCTCGCCGACCCCGGCCGCCCGGTCACGGCCGCCCAACTGCACGCCCTGTACGGCGCGCTGGCCGAACTGGACCCGGAGCGGGTCACCCTGCCGGACGACGTGCGGGCCGTGGTCGACGGCGAGGTGCGCGTGGTGGACGCCGCCGACGCGGTCGTGGTCGACTCGCCGGACCTGCTGCCCTTCACCTCCGGTGTGCCGCTGCTGCCGGTACGGCCGGCCCGGGCCGCCGAGCTGGCCGAGCTGTTCCAGGTGCGGCGGCTGAGCGAGTCCGTCACCGGGCACGTGGACTCCGAGGGCACCGAGCACGAGGTGCCGGAGCCGGTGCGGGTGCTGCTCGGGGCGCGGACCCCGGCGTCGTACGTGGAGCACGGGGAACTGGTCGTCGACGGTGTGGAGATCGACTGGCGGCTGACGGACGACGGGGCGTTGCACGCGGCGACGCTGGAGGGGGTCGCCGCGGGTCTGGCCTGGGCGGCGGGGCAGTGGCCGCGGCGGTTCGAGGTGGCGGCGTTGCTGGAGGACGAGTCCCGGACGGAGGAGTTGGCCCGGGACCGTTGGTTCGACTGACGGTGGCCGACTACGTGCTGTCCCGCGCCGCCCGCTTCAGGGCGGCCTCGCGGCCCCGGACGTACCAGATGCCGATCAGGCCGAGCCCGGCTCCGGCCAGGCAGGTCCACACCCACCAGGTGTGGCCGTGGTCGTCGAACCAGCCGTAGAACGGAAGCTGTACCAGGAAGAGGACGAACCACAGGACGGTGCCGCCGATGACGGTCGGAACCACGGGGCCCTCCAGGGGCTCCGGTGCCTCGTGCGTGGGTGTCCACTTCTTCATGCGTACAGCTTACGAGGAGCGGGCGAACGGGTTGTCCGCACGGCGTCATCGGGGTCTACGCGCGGAGATAGCGATCCCGGGCTCATACGTTCATACTGAACCCGTTTGTCTCTGACCATTTTCTTTCGTAGAAAACTCCAAGCGCAGAAACACCGACACGGCCGTGGGGGAACCTGCTGTTGGTGATGAGGTCTCCGCATGCCCACCTCGGCCTCCGCCAAGGTCTCCCCCCTCGACCGCTACTTCAAGATCTCCGAGCGCGGCAGCTCCCTGCCCCGTGAGATCCGCGGCGGCTTCGCCACCTTCTTCGCGATGGCGTACATCATCGTGCTGAACCCGATCATCCTGGGCAGCGCGAAGGACATGTACGGCAACCAGCTCGACAACGGTCAGCTGGTCACCGCCACCGCGCTCACGGCCGCGTTCACCACGCTGCTGATGGGCGTTATCGGCAACGTCCCGATCGCGCTGGCCGCCGGTCTCGGCGTGAACTCCGTCGTCGCCCTCCAGCTCGCCCCGCGGATGTCCTGGCCGGACGCCATGGGCATGGTGGTGCTGGCGGGGTTCGTCGTCATGGTGCTGGTCGCCACCGGACTGCGCGAGCGCGTGATGAACGCCGTGCCCTACGGCCTGCGCAAGGCCATCGCCATCGGTATCGGCCTGTTCATCATGCTGATCGGCCTCGTCGACTCCGGGTTCGTCACCCGGATGCCCGACGCCGCGCAGACCACCGTCCCGCTCCAGCTGGGCACCGGCGGTCACCTGGAGGGCTGGCCGGTGCTGGTCTTCGTCCTCGGTGTGCTGCTGACCCTCGCGCTGATCGTCCGCAGGACCCCCGGCGCCATCCTGATCTCGATCGTCGTGATGACCGTGGCCGCGATGATCATCAACGCCGTCGCCGACATCCCCTCCTGGGGTCTGACCACGCCGGAGTGGCCGGGCAACCCCGTCGCCACGCCCGACTTCGGGCTGGTCGGCGAGGTCAGCCTGTTCGGCGGGTTCGAGAAGGTCGGTGCCCTGACCGGCGTGCTGTTCGTCTTCACCGTGCTGCTGTCGAGCTTCTTCGACGCGATGGGCACGATCATGGGCGTCAGCGACGAGGCCAAGCTGACCGACGGCGAGGGTCAGATGCCGGGCATCAACAAGGTCCTCTTCGTGGACGGCATCGCGGTCGCCGCCGGCGGTGCCAGCTCCGCCTCGGCCACCACCTGCTTCGTGGAGTCCACGGCCGGCGTCGGCGAGGGCGCCCGCACCGGCTTCGCGAACATCGTCACCGGCGGGCTCTTCGCCCTGGCGCTCTTCCTCACCCCGGTCGCCACGATGGTCCCCTCCCAGGCGGCCACCCCGGCGCTGGTGGCGGTCGGCTTCCTGATCCTGGCCGGCTCGGTCCGGGAGATCGACTGGTCGGACTTCACGATCGCCGTCCCGGCCTTCGTGACGATGCTGATGATGCCGTTCACCTACTCGATCACCAACGGCATCGGCATGGGCTTCATCACCTTCTCGGTGCTGCGCCTGGCGGCCGGACGGGGCCGCGAGGTCCCGGTCACGATGTACGTGGTGTCGGCGGTCTTCGCCTTCTACTACCTGATGCCGGCCCTCGGTCTGACCTGACCGGACCGGACCGGTGGGGCTCAGGTGACCGTTGCTGAGTCTGTAGTCAGTTCTCGGCATTCCGGGCATTCCGGGCATTCCGGCCCGGAAGGTCCGTCACATCACCAAAGCGTGAGGGCTTCGGCTTGAGTACGGTCTCTCGCTTCTGTCTGCCGCTGGTGTGGCAGGGTTGCGCCACCTGCCCGCCCCGCCTCCGCCTTGCGGCGGGGGCGGGTGGCGCGGGTCTTCTGGTCGGCTTCACGAGGCTTCGACACCGCCGGGGCGGTGTCCTGGTCTCCGGCCACTCCGGTACCAGTCGTGCAGGCTGCCGCGAGGGCGGCGAGGTTGCGTGCGGCGTTGTCGTCCCGGTCGATGACCAGGCCGCAGGCGTCGCATGCGTAGGTCCGGATGTGCAGCGGCAGTTTGGCTTTCACCGCGCCGCACCCGGAGCAGGTCTTGGAGGACGGGTACCAGCGGTTGGCGACCACGAGGTGGGTGGCGTGGCGCTGGCGCATCTTGTAGTCGAGCTGGCGGCGGATCTCCCCGAATCCGGCGTCGGCGATCCGTCGGGCCAGGCGCCGGTTGCGGAGCATCCCGGCGACGTTCAGGTCTTCGACCACGACCGTGCCGTACTCGGCGGCCACGCTGGTGGTGAGCTTGTGCAGGGCGTCTTCGCGGAGGTTCGCCACCCGGTGGTGGACCTTGTTCCGCTGGGCGTTGGCTTTCTCCCACCGGCGGGACGGCTTCTGCCCGGTACCGCGGTCGGGGCCCTGGCGTCGGGACACGGTGCGGGAGGCGCGGCGCAGTTGCTTGCGTGCGGTGTCGTAGTGCCCGGGATTGGGGACGGTGCGGATCTCACCCGTCGAGTCGGCCATGACCGCGAGGGTCTTCACGCCGAGGTCGATGCCGACGGCCACGTCCGGACGTGCCACGCGTTCGAGGTCGCGTTTGACCTGGGCCTGGAAGGAGACGAACCAGCGCCCGCGTTCGTGGCGGACGGTCGCGGACAGGACCCTGGCGGTCCCGTCCTGGACGCGGGCGAGGAGCCCGGCGGTGGGTTCGTGGGTGCGGAGTGGGCCCAGGCGGGGCAGGGTGATGTGGCGGCCGTCGGCGTCGACACGGATGGTGCCGGTGGTGAACCGGCAGGCAAGACGGGCCTTCCGCTTTACTTTGAACCGGGGCGCGCCCATCCGCGCACCCTTGCGCTTGCCGTTCTTCGACTTGGCGTAGTTGTCGAACGCGGCCGACGCGTTCGCCAGCCCGGTGTTGTACGCCTCCTTGGAGTTGGCCTCCCACCAGTGGGCGAACCGGGGGTCGGTGTGCTTGGCCTCGTTGAACGCCTTCCGCAGGGCGGGCAGCGACCACGGCCGCCACTGGGTCAGCTCCGCCTCGCCGATGCCGTACGTCTCCTCGGCCTTGCGCTGCCACCAGGAGGCGGTCACCCAGCCGACAGCCCAGTTGTACGCGGCACGCGCGGCACTGCAGTGCGAACGCAGCGCGTGTTCCTGGGAGGCGTTCGGGTCCAGAGCGAACCGGAACGCCCGCACCACGAAACCGGGCTGCGGCTGGAACTTCTTCACCCGGCGTCCGCGCCGGTCGCCACGGCCACCGCGCGGGCGGCACGGTTCCTCGCCGCCCGCCGCCCGCCGCCCGCCGCCCGTACAGGCGCGCGCACATCGAGGTGAGGACTTCGGTGATATCCCGTACGAGGTCGTCGGCGGTCTCGGAGGGGTCGAGGACGACCAGGCGCCGCCCGGACGCCGACAGGACCGCTTCGAGGTGCTCGACGCCGAACCGGGCAAGCCGGTCGCGGTGCTCGACCACGATCACCGAAGCCTGCGTGTCGGACAGCACCCGGTGCAGCTTGCGCCGCCGCCCGTTCAGCCCCGAACCGACCTCGGTCACGACCTCCGCGACGGCCAGGCCCAGCCCGTTCGCACCGGACACGACCCTGGCGGCCTGCCGCTCAAGGTCGGCTTTCTGGTCGGCGGACGAGACGCGGCAGTACGCCACCACACGCCCGGACGGCTGGACGACGACCTCGTCGACCAGCCACGTCCCGGACGGCGCCTGGCGGACCGGAACGGGCATCTTCCCGTCCTTCACTCACCGCCAGGCGGTCTGGTAGCTCACGCCCTGCTGGCGGGCCCACTCCGAAAGCTTCACGAGCCCACCGTACGTGAGACATACGACTAGAAAAAGCTATGAATGACTAGAAAATATGTAGCAGCTTTCACCCCCTTTTGGCCGCATGGTGCCGGAGCCGTTCGAGCAGCTCCCCGTCCATCCGCAGGCTGAGCACGCTGGTCCCCATGCGGACGAGGGTCGCCCCCGCCGGCCGGGTGATGCTCCGATTTCCGGAAACGACTCACTCGTACCGGTGAACCGTGGGTTTCGGTGGCGGGCGTCACGGGCACGCGGGCGGTTGTGCGGTGGTATTTCGCGAGACTAATGAGTTAAGCTAAGGAACATGCCGGACCTCAAGCATGGCGACGACGCCGCCGCCGTGAACTCCCTGCGCTCCGCCGTGATGCGGTTGTCCCGTCGGCTCAAGCACCAGCGGGTCGACGAGTCGCTCAGCCCGACCGAGATGTCGGTGCTCGGCACCCTCTCCCTCTGCGGCAGCGCGACCCCGGGCGAACTCGCCCGCAAGGAACACGTCCAGCCGCCCTCGATGACCCGCATCGTGGCGCTGCTGGAGGCGAAGGGCCTGGTCCGCCTGGAGCCGCATCCCGAGGACCGGCGCCAGAAGGTCGTGACGCAGACCGAGCAGGCCGTGGTGATGCTCGACGAGAGCCGCCGCAAGCGGAACGCGTTCCTGGCCACCCTGGTCGAGGGACTCGACGAGGACGAGTGGGCGAAACTGCGCGCCGCCGCCCCCGTGCTGGAGAAGCTCGCTCACAAGTAAGCAGTTCTCGCGAGGAGGCGAACCCTTTTGAGTACGGGATCCGGAGCAGCTTCCGCCCCCGCACCTGACGGCCACGACGACCCGACCACCCCCGACGCTTCCCGCAGGACCTCGATGTTCGCCTCCCTGAAGGTCAGGAACTACCGCCTGTTCTTCATGGGCCAGGTCGTCTCCAACATCGGCACCTGGATGCAGCGCATCGCCCAGGACTGGCTGGTGCTCAGCCTCACCGGCTCCTCCGCGGCCGTCGGCATCACCACCGCCCTCCAGTTCCTGCCGATGCTCCTCTTCGGCCTCTACGGCGGCGTCCTCGTCGACCGCCTGCGCAAGCGCCCCACGCTGCTGGTCACCCAGTCCGCGATGGCCCTGACCGCGCTCTTCCTCGCCGTCCTCACCCTGACCGGCCACGTCCAGGTCTGGCACGTGTACGTCGCCGCCTTCGCGATGGGCCTGGCGACCGTGGTCGACAACCCGGCCCGCCAGTCCTTCGTCTCCGAGCTGGTCCGCCGGGACCAGCTCCAGAACGCGGTCAGCCTCAACTCGGCGAACTTCCAGTCCGCCCGGCTGGTCGGCCCCGCCGTCGCCGGCCTGATGATCACCGGGGTCGGCACCGGCTGGGCGTTCCTCGCCAACGGCCTCTCCTTCGTCGCGCCGCTCAGCTGCCTGCTGCTGATGCGCGCCCGCGACCTGCACGCCGTCCAGCGCGCCCCGCGCGGCAAGGGGCAGCTGCGCGAGGGCCTGCACTACGTCGCCGGACGCCCCGAGCTGATCTGGACCATCACGCTGGTCGGATTCATCGGCACCTTCGGCTTCAACTTCCCGGTCTTCCTGTCCGCCTTCGCCGACGACGTCTTCGACGCGGGCGCCGGCGCGTACAGCCTCTTCAACACCCTCATGGCCGTCGGCTCGCTGGCCGGCGCCCTGCTCGCCGCCCGGCGCGGCACGGCCCGGCTGCGCGTCCTGATCGCGGCGGCCGTGGCCTTCGGCGCGCTGGAGATCGTGGCGGCGACCGCGCCGCAGCTGTGGCTCTTCGCCCTGCTCATGATCCCCATCGGCGTCTTCAGCATGACGGTCAACGTCACCGCCAACACCAGCATCCAGATGTCCACCGACCCGGCCATGCGGGGGCGCGTCATGGCCCTGTACATGATGGTCTTCCTCGGCGGCTCCCCGGTCGGCGCCCCGATCGTCGGCTGGGTCACCGACACCTACGGCGCCCGGGCCGGCTTCGCCGCGGGCGGCGCGGTGGCCGCCACCGCCGCGATCGTCATCGGCCTGATCCTGGCCCGCGTCGGCAACCTGCGCCTCTCGGTCGGCTGGCACCGGGGGCATCCGCAGGTGCGGTTCGTGCCGCGGGAGCGGCGGGAGGAGCTGGCACCGGCGGCGTAACCGGTCCCCCGGTCAGTCGCGGGGGAAGTCGCCGGTCGTGAGGGTGAGGCCGACGGTGGTGCCGGTCAGGTCGACGTCCTCGCCGAAGCCGAAGCTGACGGAGCTGTGGTACTTGCCGTCCTTGGGGAGGGTGTGGAGGTGCCACTCTCCGGCGTACGGGTCGACGATCAGGTACACCGGGACTCCGGCGGTGGCGTAGGTGTCCTTCTTGGGGCCGTAGTCGTTGGCCGCGGTGTCCTTGGAGATGACCTCGGCGACGAATTCGACGTCCTGATAGCGCCAGTGACCCTTGCCGTCCCGCTGGGCGCCCTCCGCGAGGGCCACAACGTCGGAGGCGAAGCCGTTGAGGCGTCCTGGGTAGTCCACGCGGATGTCGGACCCGAGGCGCTTGAGGGGGTACCTGGACCGCAGTTGCTCGAGGACGGCCATGGTGATGTCCCAGCTGGTGTCCCGCTGAGGCCACAGAAAGATGTGACCGCCGACGATCTCGGTCTTGTATCCCTCAGGAACGGGCATCTTCTCGAGCCACTCGAACATTACGTCGATCGTGAGTTCGCCACTGCTGTCGGTCATGTCTGTCGTGCCTCCCCGGGACGAATAAAGTCGCGCGGTACAACGACATGCACGCCGCTGAGGTCATGCCGGGCAGACTGTGGCCCATGAGACTCTTCGCCGCCGTACTCCCCCCGGAGGACGTCACCGCCGCCCTCGCCGCCGAGGTGGCCGTGCTGCGGAGGCTGCCCGGGGCGGGCGGGCTGCGCTGGACGGGGCGCCCAGGGTGGCACTTCACGGTCGCCTTCTACGGCGAGGTGGACGACGATCTCGTACCCGAGCTGTCGGCCCGGCTGGAGCGGGCCGCGCGTCGCACCGAACCCTTCGAGCTGGCGCTGCGCGATGGCGGGCACTTCGGGCACGGGCGGGCCCTGTGGGTGGGGGCGGACGGTGGCCTCGCGACCCTGCGGCTGCTCGCCGAGCGGGCGGAGTCGGCGGGGCGCAAGGCGGGCGTCGCGATGGGGGAGCACCGGCGCTACAAGCCCCACCTGACGGTGGCCCGCAGCCGCGACGCGTTCGACGTACGCCCTTACGTCGAGACGCTGGACGGCTTCTCCAGCCGCACCTGGACCGTGACCGACCTGGCGCTGGTGCGCAGCCACCTGCCGAAGTCCGGGGTGCCGGGGGAGCAGCCCCGTTACGAGACGGTCGCCCGCAGCCCGCTCGGTGCCTCCGGTTAGGCTCGGAGGCGTGGACCCGAAGACCCGTAACCGGATCATGGCCGGTGTGCTCGTGCTGATGCTCGTGGTGGTGGCGGTGGCGGCGGCGCTCGGCTGAGCCTGCCGTGAGCCGGCCGCCGCCCCGCTCACCTCGCTACCAGGCGAACGCCTCCGGGGACGGCCCCGGACCCGGGAAGATCTCGTCCAGCCCGGCCAGCAGCTCGTCCGACAGCCCCAGCTCGACGGCCCGCAGTGCCGAGTCGAGCTGCTCGGCGGTGCGCGGACCCACGATCGGGCCGGTCACGCCGGGCCGGGTCAGCAGCCAGGCCAGGGCCGCCTCACCGGGCGCGATGCCGTGCTTGTCGAGCAGGTCCTCGTAGGCCTGGATCCGCGCGCGGCCCGCCGGGTCGGCCAGGGTGTCGGCGGCCCGTCCGGAGGCCCGCCGTCCGCCCTGGACCTCCTTCTTGAGCACGCCGCCGAGCAGCCCGCCGTGCAGCGGCGACCAGGGGATGACCCCGAGGCCGTACTCCTGCGCGGCCGGGATCATCTCCATCTCGGCCCGGCGCTCGGCCAGGTTGTACAGGCACTGCGCGCTGACCAGGCCGATGGTGCCGCCGCGCCGGGCGGCGGTCTCGTTGGCCTGGGCGATCTTGTACCCGGGGAAGTTCGACGACCCCGCGTACAGCACCTTGCCCTGCTGGACCAGGACGTCGATCGCCTGCCAGATCTCGTCGAAGCCGGTGGCGCGGTCGACGTGGTGGAACTGGTACAGGTCGATGTGGTCCGTCCGGAGCCGCTTGAGGCTGGCGTCGACGGCCCGCCGGATGTGCGGTGGGGCGCGGTAGCGCCCCGCTCACAAGGGGCTGCGGCGAATCAGGACTGCCCCACAGGTGCCGACCAGCCCAAAAAGCGGACAGCTCTCCTGCCGTCGGGCCAGTACGCGATCACTGCGCTCAGCCTCTTACGGTTGCACCGCCGCACACTATCCGTTGAGTTTCCGAGCCGATCAAGCAGCCACCGAAGACTGCGCCCCATCGCCACAGGGAGTCTGTGGAACGGCGTCGAGCACCGTGTCCAGCATGGCGCGAGATGCGCGAAGAGCCTCGATCTCCCTGGTGATCCGCCTTCGTTCGCCCTGGAGTTGGAGGACCAGGTCCGGGCAGGTGGGGGCCAGGCGGTCGTTGACGTCGGCGATGCAGGGCAGCACCTGGGCAATCACCGTCGTGGAGAGGCCGGCCGTCAGCAGGCTACGGATGCGGCGCACTGTCTCCACGTCCGTTTCGCTGTACTCGCGGTACCCGCTGGGCAGCCGGGTCGGCGCGAGCAACCCCTGCTGTTCGTAGTAGCGCAGCAGCCGTTCGTGTACGCCCGTCCGCTGGACCATCTCCTTCATCCGCATGAGGTGTTGTCTCTCTCCAGGGCTTGACTCTGACACTGATGTCGGAGTTTAGCGTCGTGGCCATGACCGCTGAACAGGCCGTTCTCGAACGGGATTTTGATGTGTACGTACAGGGCAGCGGCCCTGCCCTCCTGCTGGCGCATGGCGCCGGAGGCGGCATCGCTGGCAACTTCGGACTGGTCCTCGACGACCTGGCAAAGGATCACGCAGTGATCGGCCCGCACTACCCGGGGGCAGGAGGCACGCCGGTCACCACGAAGCCCATGGATCTCGACAAGCTGGCGGACGCCCTTGTCGCCTCTGCCGTGGCCCGCGGGCACGAGACATTCACCGTCCTCGGAGAGTCTCTGGGAACCACAGTCGCGGTACGTGCTGCGACCCGCCATCCTGACCGGGTGACCGGTCTTGTGCTCACGGCAGGTTTCCCTGTAGCTGATCCGGTCCTCGCACATGCCTCCCACCTCATCGCCCTGCTCGGCAAGGCAGGTGAGTGGGATGAGGTGGCTCGGCTGGCGCTCCTGGCGTGCTTGTCCGAGAGCCAGCTGGATGGAATGTCGCCCGCCGAGGTAGCGGAGGGGGCAGCGCAGGTCAAGGCGTCGTTGCCGGCGGGCATGCTCGACCATTTCGACCTCGTCTCCCGCGTGGATGTACGCCGCGACCTCACGGACGTGACGGCCCCCACCCTTGTGTTCGCGCCGACGGGAGACCGCTTGGTGCTCCCCGAGAGCTCTCGTCGGCTCGCCGCAGGAATCCGGGGAGCCACGCTGATCGAACTACCCGGAGCAGGACACATTCTGGACGCGGAACACCGGGCACACTGGCTCGGCCATGTACGCCGCTTCCTCACGTCTCTGGGCGCCATTTCCGCATGACCACCAGGAAGAGTCACGGCCAGGCCGTCGCCCTGTCTGCGCCCGCAGGCAAGCACCGAGGCGGCCTGGTCGTCCTCGCCCTCGCCACCTTCGTCGTGGTCACCACCGAGATGCTCCCGGTCGGTCTGATGTCGACGATCAGTACAAGCCTGGCGGTGTCCGAGTGCCGCGGTCAGGGGGACGCCCAGCACCAGGCACGGTGCCCCTCGGTGCTGAACTCCAGCGTCCTGCTCATGCTCCCCAGGCCGCAGCACGCACCACAAGGGGTTCGGTTTCCAGAACGGGAAAGCCTCGCCGAAGCAGGAGATCACGCCGTACGGCTGCTCTTGCATGGAGTGCGCTCGAAGCAGTTGGCTTGCGACCCATGAAGTACACACAGTTCGGACGTACCGGACTCAAGGTCAGCCGACTCGTTCTCGGCACGATGAACTTCGGTCCGCAGACAGACGAATCGACCAGCCACGGCATCATGGACGCCGCCCTTGAAGCGGGTCTGAACCTTGTAGACACCGCCAATGTCTATGGGTGGGGCGAGAACAAGGGGCGTACCGAGGAGATCCTCGGCACCTGGTTCGCGCAGGGCGGAGGTCGCCGTGACAAGACGATCCTGGCCACCAAGATGTACGGGAACATGGCCGCCGACGGCGACGCCTGGCCCAACCACGACAAGATCTCGGCGGTCAACATTCGCCGCTCCGTGGACGCCTCGCTCAAGCGGCTCCAGACGGACCACATCGACGTCTATCAGTTTCACCACGTCGACCGGAACACACCGTTCGAGGAGATCTGGCAGGCCGTCGACGTACTGATCCAGCAGGGCAAGATTCTTTACGCGGGGTCGTCCAACTTCCCCGGCTACAAGATTGCCCAGGCCAATGAGGCGGCCGCCCGGCACGGGCGCGTCGGCCTCGTCAGCGAGCAGTGCCTGTACAACCTGGCCGAGCGGCGCGCCGAGATGGAGGTGATCCCGGCGGCTCAGGAGTACGGCCTGGGCGTCATCCCGTGGTCCCCGTTGCACGGCGGTCTGCTCGGTGGCGTCCTGAAGAAGGAGGCCGGTGGCAAGCGTCGCAAGGACGGCCGCTCGGCGAGCGCCCTGGAGCGCACCGAAGTCCGCGAGCAGGTCCAGGCGTACGAGAACCTCCTCGACAAACACGGTCTGGAGCCGGGCGAGGTCGCCCTCGCCTGGCTACTCACCCGCCCCGGAGTCACCGGCCCCATCGTCGGCCCGCGCACCCAGGCGCAGTTGAATTCGGCCCTGCGCGCGCTCGACCTGGAACTGAGCGAGGAACTTCTCGCTTCCCTGGACGAGATCTTCCCGGGCCCCGGCCCGTCCCCGGAGGCTTTCGCCTGGTGATCGCCTAGCGCTTCGCGGTCAAGGCCGTCGCCCGTTCCGCTGGGTGGCGGCCTCGCGCCAGTGGCATCAACGTACCTCTTTGACCTTGAGTCCTGTGCGTCCCAGCTGCGTGTACTCCATGGTTCCGTCTTCTGCCGCTTGCCGCTGCGTAGCCTCATGTTCCGTCTCCTTCATCCGTTCACTGCTTCGACGGGATGGAGAGTGCGGCTTCGGCTACGCCCCGGGCGTCATACCCGGGAGCCAGTGTGGGGGTGCTACCGGAGTAGGGGGTGGCGGAGGAGAGAGCGGGCCGTGTCCTCCGCCGGGGCCCGGGACGTGGCCCGGCGACGGAACCGCTCCGCCGGGCGGGGAGAGCGCCCGACGAGGCCGCGGGGTGCCGGCATCAGTGCCGGCATCCGCACCGGCGACGCGGCGGGCGAGCGCCTGGGGCCGTCCTACTCGCCCGGTGCCACCAGCCCCGATTCGTACGCGAAGACCACCGCCTGGGCGCGGTCGCGCAGGTCGAGCTTGGTGAGGACGCGGCTCACGTGGGTCTTCACCGTCTGCTCGGCCAGTACCAGCGTCTGGGCGATCTCCGTGTTGGACCGGCCGCGGGCCACCAGGGTGAGGACCTCGGTCTCGCGTTCGGTGAGGGCCTTGAGCCGCAGCGCGGGCTTGCCCCGGGTGGCGGGGCGCTGCCGGGCGAAGTCCGCGATCAGCCGGCGCGTCACCGACGGGGCGAGCAGCGCGTCGCCCGAGGCCACGACGCGGACCGCCGCGATGAGGTCGGCGGGCGGCGCGTCCTTCAGCAGGAAGCCGCTCGCGCCCGCCCGCAGCGCCTCGTACACGTAGTCGTCGACGTCGAAGGTGGTGAGCATCAGGACGCGCGGCCGGTGGGTCACACCCGGCGGGGGCGACAGAAGGCGGCGCGCGGCCTCCAGGCCGTCCATCTCGGGCATGCGGACGTCCATCAGCACGACGTCGGGTTGGGTGCGCCGGCTCAGCTCGACGCCCTGCGCACCGTCGGGGGCCTCGCCCACCACGTCGATGTCGCTCTGCGCGGCCAGCAGCGCGGCGAAGCCCGCCCGCACCATGGCCTGGTCGTCGACGATCATGACGCGCGTCGTCACGTGAAGTCCTTGTCAGTCAGAGGGAGTTGGGCGGCGACCCGGAACCCGCCGTCCGGCAGCGGCCCCACGTCGAGGGTGCCGCCGATGATCCGTACCCGCTCGCGCATGCCGACCAGGCCGTGCCCGGTGCCGCCCACCTCGAGCGGCGCGGCGGGCGGCTCCGGCGGCGGCCCGTTGACGACCAGGACGGTGAGCCGAACCCCGCCCTCCGCGTCCCCGCCCTCCGCAACGGGCTCCGACACCGACAGCGACACCCGCGTCGCAGCACCCGGCGCGTGCCGTACGACGTTCGCGAGGGCCTCCTGGACGATCCGGTACGCCGAGAGTCCCACCGCCTCCGGCACCTCGGCGTCGCAGGGGGTGAACTCCACCGGCCCGCCGGTCCTCGCCGTCGCTTCCACCAGCTGCCCGATCTGCGTGAGACCCGGCTGGGGCACCAGCTCGCCGTGCGCCTCCTCGTTGCGCAGCACACCGAGGAGCCGTCGCATCTCGCCGAGCGACTCCCGCGCGGTGGCCGCGATGGAGGTGAACTCCTCCCGCACGTCCGGCGGCAGCGTCGCGAGGCGGTACTCCGCGGTGTCCGCCTGCACCGTGATGACGGACATGTGGTGCGCCACCACGTCGTGCAGCTCGCGCGCGATGCGGGCGCGTTCCTCCAGCAGCGTCCGCCGGCCGCGCTCGGCCTCGCTGATCGTCTCCTGCTCGACCAGCCTGCGCTGCACCTCGTACCGCTCGCGCAGCACACCGCCCAGCAGGAGCGCGACGCCCCCGAGGATCGTGAGCAACAGGCCCTTGGCGCCGGAGCCGTGGGGCGCCACGAACCCCAGGCCGACGTTCGCGCCCGCCGTCGCCAGCCACACCAGCAGCAGCGTCCGGCGCCGCTCGCGCAGGCCCAGGGCGAGGCACAGGCCGACGTACCCGACGATCTCCATGGGCGGGAACGGCCACAGGAGGCGCTCTTCGAAGTCGACGGTGAGCAGGGCCAGCGCCCCGGCCACGTCCGCGGCGAAGATCACGTACCAGGCCTGCAGCGGACGTACGACGGCGAGCAGCAGCGGCGCCGCCTGTGCGACGGCCAGCGCGCTCGCGAGGCCGCCGCTCAGGCCGTAGTCGGCGGTGAGGACCACGATGGTGGTGGGCAGCAGGGCGACGCACAGCACGAACGCCACGGCCCACGGCAGCAGCCGTACCCACCGCCGCGAGGCCCCCGCGAGCAGCGCGCGCGGGCGTTCCGCCTCAACTGAGGTCATGGGCACCAGCCTATGTGCGGCGGGACGGCGTCCGGACAGGCGCGACAGCGTCGGCTCCTCACGTCCGCCGGCCAGGCACCGGTGCCGGGAGGCGGACCGAGGGGCGCGCTCTCACCGGCCGCCGAGGCCGAGACCGCCGTGCTGCCGACCAGCAGCGCGGTCAGTACGGCGGTGGCCTTCCCGAACCCGCGCATCCGTCCCTCTCCCTCTGTCTCGTCCGTCGTGACGGAGAGGAAGGTAGGAAGACGGTCGGGGGCGCGGCGTCACACTGGGGAGCCAGGTCGGGAGTGATACCCCGGTAGGGGGTGGGTCAGATGCCGGCGACGGCGTCTACGCGGCGGCGGAGTAGGGCCCGCCAAGACCCCACCCCTCGTCCATCGCCTCGGCGAACGCCTCCGCGATCCGGTGCTCGCCGCTCTCGTTCGGGTGCGTGCCGTCGTACGTGTCCGCGTGGAACTCGTACGCCGCGGGCGTCGGGACGAGCAGCAGGGAGGAGCGCGGTTCGTCGAGGGCGGCGACGGTCTTGGCGAGGAGTTCGTTGAAGCGGTGGACCTGCCCGGCGAAGGTGGGGTCCGCGTCCACCCGGATGTTGTGCAGCACCGGCATCACGGCCATGCGCACGCGCGGGTTCGCCGAGCGGGCCTCGGCGACGAAGGCGCGGGCGTTGTCGGCGGTTTGCTCGGCGTTCGTGTAGAAGCCGAGGTCGATCAGGCCGAGGGAGACCAGGAGCACGTCCGCGCGGTACTCCCGTACCGTCTCGCCGATCAGCGGCGTCATGTGGTGCCAGCCCTCGCCCCAGCCGGCCAGGTGGGCGCGCGGGAAGCCGGGCTCGGCGTAGGCGTACGAGGTGGGGGCGTCCGCCACCTGGTCGTGCAGTGTCTCGCGCGGGCCGACGCAGGTGAAGGGGCGGCCGTACGAGGCGCACAGGTGCTGCCACAGCCGGTAGCGCCACGTGTGTTCGCCGGCGCTTCCGATCGTCATGGAGTCACCGACGAACATGAACCTGAGCATCCGCTCATCATGGACGATCGGTCCGGCCGGCGCGATGTGAGCCCGACCACCCAGGGTGACCGCCCGCGTGACCGCCCGCGTGAACGCCCGCGCGGGATGGCAGGCTTGGCGCATGCGCCGACCCCTCGCCCTCCTCGCCGCGGCCCTCCTCGTGGGCGCGTTCGCCGTGCCCGCCTCCGCAGCCGACGGCGTCGCCGGGAGCGACGGGTTCACGATCAAGGACCCGCGCATCACCGAGTCCAGCGGCCTCGCCGCCTCCCGCCTCCACCCGGGCGTCTACTGGACGCACAACGACCAGGACAACGGGCCCTACCTGTACGCCGTCGACGGCGCCACGGGCGAGACCGTCGCCCGCGTCGCCCTCTCCGGCGTCGGCAAGCCCCGTGACGTCGAGGCGATCGCGGTCGGGCCGGGCAACAGGATCTTCGTCGGTGACATCGGGGACAACCTCGGCGGCACCTGGCCGTACGTGTGGATCTACGAGCTGCCCGAGCCGAAGGAACTGAAGGACCAGACCGTCAAGGCGACGCAGTACGTCGTGAAGTACGCGGACGGCGCCCGGGACGCGGAGTCGATGGCCGTCCACCCGAAGACCGGGCGGGTCTACCTCATCGACAAGAACGAGGACGGCGGGCATCTCTACGAGGGCCCGGCGAAGCTCTCCGCCTCCGGCACCAACGTCTTCCGGCCCACCGTCCCCGTCGACCTCTGGGCCACCGACGCCGCGTTCTCCCCGGACGGGAAGTCGCTCGCCGTACGCGGCTACCTCGGGGGCATCTGGTACGACTGGAACGGCGGGAAGATCCAGCGCAAGGACCGGATCAGCGTGCCCCTCGGGCAGGGCGAGTCCGTCACCTACACCACCGACGGCGCGAAGCTGCTGCTCGGCATGGAGGGCGCGAACAGCCCGGTCAGGGCCGAGGACACGCCCGGCAGCGGCGACGGCGCGGGCGGGGGCGGCTCCGACGCCTCGGACGGGGACAGCGACGGGTCCGGCGCCCCGGGCGGGGACACGCTCAAGGTCGGGGCGGCCGGGCTGGTCGTCGCGTGCCTCGCGCTGTTCGGGCTACGACGGCTGTTCCGGCGGCGCTGAGCAGGCGGAGCCCTTTGGAGGGGCCACGGCGGGAGCCGCCGATTTCCGGGCGGTCACGAACACCTCAAGACCGTCCAGGATGCGCTGGAGACCGAACTCGAAGTGGTCGAAGCCCGGGCCGAAGGTGTCCTCCGACAGCCCGGCGAGGACGGGGTAGCGCCCGCTGGTCATGGCCTTCACCAGCACCGGCTCCTGCGCCTCCCAGAACTGCGCGTCGGTGAGTCCCGAGCTGCGCTCGGCCTCCTCCGCGTACACCTGGGTGCGGGCGGCCCCGACGACGTATCCGTCGACCATGACGATCGCGGACAGCAGCTCGGGGTCGGTCAGCCCCATCGGCTTGATCCGGGTGAGCACCTTCTCCATGCCGTCCAGCGCGCTCGGGCCGAGGATCGGGCGGGACTGGTTGACCTCCAGCAGCCAGGTGTGGCGGCGGTAGAGGGCGAGCGTGGCGTGGCCGAGGGCGTGCAGCGCCGAGCGCCAGTCGCCGTCGCCGAGTTCGGCGGGGTTCTCGGAGGGGCGTTGCACGCGGTCCAGCATCAGGTCGAGCAGCTCGCCCTTGCCGGGGACGTAGCGGTACAGGGACATCGTGCCGGTGCCCAGCTCGGTGGCGATGCGGCGCATCGAGACGGCGCCGAGCCCCTCCCGGTCCGCGACCTCGACGGCGGCCGCCACGATCCGCTCCAGCGTCAGGCCCGGTTTGGGCCCCCGGCTGGGCCGCCGGCCGGTGTCCCACAACAGTTCGAGGGTGCGGCCGATGTCGCCGCTGCCGCTGGTCTCCGTGCCGCTCGCCATGGGGTCAGTCTAGGACCGCGGGAAAAAACTGGGTACGGCGTACGCGCAATCGGGTACGGTGTACTCAGTTGGCGAGTGAGAGGGGGACCCATGAGCGACGGACACGCGGTACGGGCCGAGGGCCTGGAGAAGCGCTACGGCGAGAAACACGCCCTCGACGGCTTCGACCTGGCCGTCCGCGAGGGCACCGTGCACGGCCTGCTCGGGCCGAACGGCGCGGGCAAGACCACGGCGGTACGCATCCTGTCCACGCTGATCCGGCTGGACGGCGGCCGGGCCGAGGTGGCCGGCCTCGACGTCGCCCGGCAGCCGCACGAGGTGCGCGCCCGGATCGGCCTGACCGGCCAGTACGCGGCGGTGGACGAGGTGCTCACCGGCCGGCAGAACCTGGAGATGTTCGGGCGCCTGTTCCACCTCGGCGGACGCCGGGCGCGGGCCCGCGCCGTCGAGCTGCTGGAGCGGTTCGACCTGACCGACGCCGGCGACCGGGGCGTCGGCAAGTACAGCGGCGGTATGCGGCGCCGCCTGGACCTCGCCGCGTCGATGATCCTCGCCCCGTCCGTCCTGTTCCTGGACGAGCCGACGACCGGCCTCGACCCCCGCAGCCGCGGTGAGGTCTGGGACTCGGTGCGGGCCCTGGTGGCGGGCGGCACGACCGTGCTGCTGACCACGCAGTACCTGGAGGAGGCCGACAAGCTGGCCTCCCGCATCACCGTCATCGACCAGGGCCGGTCCATCGCCGACGACACCCCGGACGGCCTGAAGAACCTGGTCGGCGGCGACCGCGTCGAGGTCGTGGTCGCCGAACGGGCCGACATACCGCGGGCGGTGAAGGTGGTCGCCCGGGTCTGCGAGGGCGAGCCCGAGACCGACGAGGAGACGCTGCGCGTGCACGCCCCGGTCACCGACCGGGTGTCCGCGCTGACCGAGGTGGCGCGCACCCTCCAGGACGAGGGCGTCGCCGTGGAGGACATCGGGCTGCGCAGGCCGAGCCTCGACGACGTGTTCCTGCGCCTGACCGGACACCGCACGGATCGCACGGACCGTGCGGAGAAGGAGGCGGTGGCGGCATGAGCGCCCTCGACCTGACGACCGGGGAGACCGGCGGTCGCGGACGGCTGTACTGGCTGCTCGCCGACTGCGGCAACATCGTCCGTCGCGGCCTGCTCCACTACCAGCGCCAGCCCGTCAACATCGCCTGGCAGCTGGGCTTCCCGATCCTGTCCGTCCTCCTGTACGGCTACGTCTTCGGCAGCGCGATGACGGTGCCCGGCGGCGGGGACTACAAGGACTTCCTGATGCCGGGCATGTTCGTGATGACGATGGCGTTCGGCTTCATCAACACCGCGACGCTCGTCGTCCACGACTCCACCAAGGGCGTCATCGACCGGTTCCGCTCCATGCCGATGGCCTCCTCCGCGGTGGTGGCCGGACGCGGCATCACCGACCTGCTGGCCGCCTGCGCCGAGCTGGCCATCATGATGCTGACGGCGATGGCCATGGGCTGGCGTCCGGACGGGGGCTGGGGCTTCGTGGCCGCGTTCGGGCTGCTGCTGTGGCTGCGGTTCGCGCTGATCTGGATCGGCGTCTGGCTGGGCCTCCTCGTCCCCAACCCGGAGGCGGCGGGCGGCCTGTTCGCGGTCGCCTTCCCCCTGACGATGATCTCCAGCATCTTCGTCGCCCCGCAGCTCATGCCCGACTGGCTGGGCTGGGTGGCCGCCTGGAACCCGATCTCCTCCACGGCGGCGGCCGCCCGCGACCTGTTCGGCACACCGGTCGGCGGCGGCGACTCGTGGATCGAGCAGCACGCGCTGCTGATGGCGGTCGTATGGCCGGTGATCCTGACGGCGGTCTTCCTGCCGCTGGCGGTACGGCGGTTCAGGAAGCTCAGCAGGTAGGGACGCGCGACGCCCGTCAGCGGGCCGGGGCGGGTACGGCCGACGGCGGCCACTCGCGCCTGAGCAGTCCGTACACCCACGTGTCGGACACCTCGCCGTTCACGACGCACTCTTCCCGCAGGGTCCCTTCACGCACGAATCCGACCTTCTCCAGGACCCGGGCCGATGCCGCGTTGCGCGTGTCGGCCTCGGCCTGGACCCGATTCAGGTCCAGCGTGTCGAAGGCCCACCGCAGGACGGCGTGCGCGGCCTCCGTCGCGTAGCCGTGGCCCCACATCGCCTCGTCGAGGCAGTAGCCCAGTGACGCGCTGCGGAAGTCCGGGTTCCACTCGGTCAGACCGCACCAGCCGACGAAGGCCCCGTCGGAGGAACGGTCGATGGCCACCCGCGCGCCGATGCCTTCGTCCGCCATCTTCCCGCACGTCGAGACGAAGCGATCCGCGCGAGCGCGTTCCTTCCACGGCGCGGAGTCCCAGTAACGCATCACGCGGGTGCTGCTGTGCAGCGCGAAGAGGGCGTCCGCGTCGGCGGCGGTGAAGGGCCGCAGGCGCAGGCGGGTGGTGTGCAGTACGGGAGTGGCAAGAGTCATGCGCACCATCCTGGGTTCTCCTGGTGCGGGCAGAACACCGAATTTCCGAGCACGTACGGCCGCACCACGCAGTCCTCGGTTCGCCAGGGTGGGGTCAGTGGTACGTCCGGCGGCGTCGTCCAACAGGGTTCGTCCCTCGGCCACGGCAGGTAACGGCCGACGGCCCGGCAGCGCTTGTGCCAGCGGCGCCAGCGGGCGTCGTACGGGCTGGGATCCGGGGCTGACTGCGATACTGGACGCGCTGGCGTCAGGAGTGGCGGACGACACCGACAAGTCCAGGTCCAGGGGCAGCATCGAGACGGACGAGGGCGGGGACGTGGACCGTGTGGACTGGGCGGAGATCGTCGAAATCGGCCTGGGTGAGGGCCCGGGGCGTGACTACTGGAGGCATCTGATGGCCACTTACACCCCGAACTTCCCGGGCAGCAACACGATCGTCGAAGAGTATTGGCTCAAAGGTCGCGCCAAGGGCCAGGCCGAGGGCATTCTGCACATTCTCGAGGTGCGGGGTATCGAGATCTCCGACTCCGTCCGGGAGCGGGTTGCCGACTGCACCGATCTCGACGTGCTGGTGAGCTGGCTCGACCGCTCCCTGAGCGTGGCGCACGCCGAGGAGTTGTTCGGCGAGGAGTAGAGCGTACGGATGCGCGGAGGGGGGGGGGGCGGGGGGGGGGCCGGGGGGCCCCCCGCGCGGGGGGCGGGGGAGGGGGGGAGTGGAGATGAGATCA